>JAICYZ010000073.1 GCA_025933935.1 Chitinophagaceae bacterium | reverse complement strand
TTTGTGGCTACCTTCATATTTTTTATTTGTATTAAAATCGTACCAAACGCCCTCCGGAAAATATACTTCTCTTGTGAAAGCGCTGTCAATAAACGGCGCACACAAAATATTTTCGCCCATCATATACTCATCATCAATGTGCCATACATTTCTATCGTTTGGATAGTCAAGTACCAATGCGCGAAATGGCGGCTTTCCCGTAAAATGATAATCGGCAAAAGCTGAATACAAATAGGGGAGAAGGCTCATTCTCAATTCAATAAGCTTTTTTGCTGCCGATTCCAGTTCTTGCGCATTTGGTAAAAGCTGATGTTGCACATTTTTTTCCGTGTTATATTGTAACCATGGCGGCAAGTCGAGATACCAGCAATTGGCGACCATGTGCGCAGACATTAATGTAACCTGCATGCGGCGGATGAGTTCCGCATCTGAAGAAGTTTCGCGTAGTTCCGGCGACCAGTTTACACCTGCAAAGCCTGAATTAACAGTCATTCGCACAAAATCTCGAAGTGAATACATATCAGAATAAAGAGCAGAAGCAAAAGGCGATGCAAAAAGATAAGATGCCCGCACATCGAACATCGTACGAATGTTGTTTTTCTTATAAATATCCAGCATGGTTTGCTGATACAAATAACCAAATATCTGCCGCATTTGGATGCCATCTATTCCTGAAGGAAAATCGGCAATGTCGGGAAAACTCCATTCTTTTGCTGCATTTGCATAATCTGCCGCGTCACATTCATCGAGTTTAAACGCGGAAATTCCTTTGTGGACAAATTCTTTTTCATGATAACCACCAAAAATCTTTCTCGCCTGTGGCAGAATAAAATCCGGAACTGCGCCGGTCCAAACGGTATAATCGCCGGAATAAGAAGCAATCTGTGAAAAAATAGGAGAGGTGGGATGTGTGTAGGCATGCTCCCATAAGTTAATTTTGAAATGCTGGGAATTCATTGAATTAACAAACGAATCAGGATTGGGAAAGTTTTTGTCGTTCCATTTGAAAGAGCAGGAATACGACGCACTTTGCCATCCGGGCTCCAGTCCAAATATGTCGCAGGGAATATGATTAGAACGAAAGTAATTGGCTGTTTGCAAAACCTGCTGGCTTTTGAAAGTCGCTTTCGCGCGATATTCAAATCCCAAACCCCACAAAGGAGGTAATGAGCCACCGCCGGAAAAAAGATTGTACCGCTGCACGACATCCAGCATTGAAGGTCCGCTTAGAACATAAATTTCGACTCCTTTTGTTCCTTCTGTAAGAATGCTTACTTCATCGGAACGGCTGTATTTTTTTCCATAAAGATCAACGGTGTTGAGGGCAATATTTTTGGCTGAACTATCGGATAGCAGCGCTTCTGACCGATTTAATTTTCCTTTTGACGCCATATAAAAAATGGAGTATCGTGATGTGTTAACCAACACTCCATAACCTTTTGAAGAAATATAAAAAGGCATCGGCGCATGGCTGAAACCAACATTTCCAACAGGCCAGCTGCAAGTGCGGATTTCTCTTCTCATGCCTCTTTGTTCAAAAGAATTTATTTGTAGTCCAAAACCATAAAACCGCTCGCTGCTGTCAACATCCATTTCTGCTAAAACACCAGAAGGCATTTGGGTAAAACGAACGCTTTTCAGGTCGAAAGGCGGTGTATTATTACCTGGTAAGTTTAGCAATGGCTGCTGCAAAGGCTTTTCTTTAAATTCTGTGGGCAAATGTTTTTCGGGCACGCCATAAGTGATTTTCCAAATTCCCGGGGCCACCTTTTCAACAGTTTGAGAGAATGCAAACTGCACGAAAAACAATAAAGAAATAAAAAGCATCGGTTTTTTCATCAGCGAAATTTTCAGTTTTTTTAAAAATTTAAAATCCGGACGTCACATTTGTTATTGTTTCAAATTTCAAAAAAAAAAATTACGAATCTGATATATTTCTTTGTTTATTAAAAAAAGTATTCTAATACCCTGAATTTATTGGAGGCATTCTAAAAGCAATTTTTCCTTTTACTTTTTTAGAAAAAGAAGCATTTGGGCTGGAATAAACACTTAAATAATTAATTCAAATAATTCTTCAAGCTGGCTATTAACATTCCTTAAAAAACAAACTGTTATAGTTCTCATTTTCACTCTTTTTTCTTATGCTTTTTTCTCGTTTTGGCGTCTAATGAAATGAAAAATTAAAAAATCACTTTTATGAAAAAAATAGTAATAATGATGATCGTATCCCTCGCACTTGCATCAGGTGCTTATGCTCAAAAGGGTAGGGGGTTTTATCGGGGACATACAAGGGTTATTATAGCTCCGGCAATCGGGTTTACTTATGGTTTTGGTTACCCTTTAAATTATGGGTTTGGCTATCCGTATTTCGGTTATCCTCCTTATGGCTACGGTTTTGCGCCTTACAGGCCAGCATCACGTCTGGATGCACAAATAGCAGCAATCAGAGCAGATTACGCCTATAAGATCAAAGCTGAAAGAAAGGATAAAAGTGTGCCAAAAGCAGAAAGAAAACAAAATATCCTTGCCTTGAAATCCGAGCGGGAAAAAGCTATTGCGAATGCGGCACAGAACTACCGTAATGAAAGGATGAATATGTATAATCAAAACGGCCGCATGAACAACCAGAATTTCAATAACGGACAAAATAAGGTGCCGGATAATGATGAAAATTCTTAAAGTTTCAATTCCTTATTGAATTATCCAGGGCGTAGGTTATCACCTGCGCCTTTTTTTAATGAGCTGGAAAGTTATTCTGTAAAAAGAAATGAGTGGATGAAAAAGCGATAAATGTTTACCGGTAATTTATGTTTGATATAATATCTTTGAGCTATGCAAAAAAATTATGCTCAATTAATTTTAGGTGTTATTATCGGGTTGATTTTAGGTCTCTTTATAGGAAAACAAATTTTTGAAACTTCACCTTCTGCAATAAATACTAAAACTTCAGTCGCTCCTTCTGAAAATAGTGCTCAGAAAAATGAAAAAACTGCTGACGTCCAAATTCCCGCAAAAGTTTATAAAGTCTTGCAATACATTAAGGCTAACCATCATCCGATGCCAGGATGTGTTGGTGGCAGTGTGTTTTCAAACCGGGAAAAGATTTTGCCGCAGGAAGACAGCGCAGGAAATTCAATTCAATACCAGGAATGGGATGTAAATCCAAAAGTGCAGGGACAGAACCGTGGTACTGAAAGAATTGTGACCGGCAGCGATGGGCGAAGCTGGTACACGAATGATCATTATCAAACTTTTACTGAAATAAAATGAGTATGATATTCAATGTTACTGCCTCGTATTATTCCGAAAACAACGTCCGGTATGTTTTTCTAGACGGTAATATTTGTAAAAGTATTGATCAGTGTTATCAAACATTGCAGCAACAGCTTTCGATACCAGACTATTTTGGATATAATTTGGATGCGCTTGAAGAAGTGCTGGGAGATCTGGATTGGATAGAAGAAGAAAAAGTGAAAATAATTCTTCTGAATTCTGAACATTTATTAACGAATGACGAAGAAAAGAAAAAGGGTTTGTTGGATATTCTTAATTCCTGTAAGAATGAAAAAATGGAGATCGTTTATTTGTCACATCTTCCTTAAAACTTATTTTTCCACATCATACTTTCGACGGGCCTGTCCGGCTGATAACTGTATTTTGCGTT
Organism: Chitinophagaceae bacterium; assembly: GCA_025933935.1. Taxonomy (GTDB): domain Bacteria; phylum Bacteroidota; class Bacteroidia; order Chitinophagales; family Chitinophagaceae; genus Ginsengibacter. Next base: position 11,499 of record JAICYZ010000073.1, on the reverse strand, counting down.
TTTCTTCGAATCATAGCTAACTTCCACTTCGCCTTCCAGCGGAAAATAAATTAATTGGCCAATCGGCATACCGGCATAGATTCTGACTGGGATTTTGCAGGAAATTTCTAAAGTCCAGTGGCCACAAAAACCTACATCGCCTTTTCCTGCCGTCGCATGAATATCAATACCTAACCGGCCTGTAGAAGATTTTCCTTCCAAAAAAGGAACGTGTGCATGTGTCTCTGTATATTCATGAGTAACACCCAGATACAATTCATTTGGTTGCAAAATGAATCCTTCTGCAGGAATATCAAAATGCTCAATTTCATTGTGCTTTTTCGCATCAAGGACTTTATCTTTATAAACAGCCAGGTTTTTTCCGAGATGCACATCATAACTGTTGCTGCCTAATTTTTCACGGGTGTATGGTTTTATTATGATCGTTTTCTTATCTATTTCTTCCAAAATTCTCTTGTCAGATAAAATCATTTAATTGCGGTTATTTTTACAGTTGCAAAATAATTCATGAAACCACAAAGTGAAGGATAATTTTTTTTAAATGCCTCTGTTTTATCAACATAATATCAACGATTCTACCAAACTTGCCGTTTGGCATATTGCAGAAAATGAAGATTTTTTTTTAGAAAAGGTTTCAATCAAAAAAGAAATTGTGCATTCCCACAAAAGGCTGCAACATCTTGCAGGACGCTATCTTTTGCAACTCCTGCAGCCTGGTTTCCCTATTCATGAAATACGAATTGCCGAATCAAAAAAGCCCTTTCTTTTCGACGAAAAATTTCATTTTTCGATTTCTCATTGCAGGGAATATGCAGCAGCCATTGTGAGTAAAGATAAACCGGTAGGAATTGATGTGGAATTAGTGACACCAAAAATTCAATTGGTAAAAACCAGGTTTTTGAATGAATCAGAACTGGCACTATATTCAACTTTCAACGATGAATCAACAACCTTAAACGATCAGGTTCTCACGCTCTTTTGGAGCGCGAAAGAAACCATTTATAAATGGCATGGAAAGGGCGTTTTGAGTTTTAAGAATAACATGAAATTAAAGGAGTTATTTTTTGAAAAGGAACAGGGATTTATCAATGCCCAGTTTATAAAAGAGGAAAGAATTGATCTGAAAATTGAATTCAAATTCTTTGAAGCGCTTTGTCTGGCATGGCTTTAACTAATCCGAAAATTTCATTGAAGCAGAAAATAAAATAAGAGAAGAATTTTCTTTGTTTATTCTCGAAATAATAGTGATTTTATTAGAAGAAAACAGAAAACATTAATCTTGTTTATTTCTTTCTTTACTGCAACATTCCATCTTTCCAAAAACTCGCGTCTGTATCTTTTTTTAGTTCAAAATAAAGTGAAAGTATCAGGCAATTGGATTTGTCCTTATAATATTTTCCCTGCTGAATCGTGAGCACTGGCAATGATTGTTTCTCCAAATAAAAGCTATTCATCCGATAACTACTTTTCTTTTTGTCACTGGGTTGTTCCCGATTAAATGTAAAATAAGGTTTGAATTTCTCACACAACACTTTATAAGCGTTTTGAACGTTTAACCGACCATTTGTTAAGGTATCTCCATAATATTCCATTTGAATCAATAAGAAAATTTTTTCTTTTGATAGAACCTCGCTTTTATTCCTTGCCATAATTACCATTTTACGTTTCGAATCTATGGGAGAAATAAAGTATTTAGAATCAAAGCTGAAATAAAAATAAAAATCTTTATTAATGATGGTGTCTATTATTACCGCTGAATCTTTTTGTATTGAATCAATCCACCCATGAAAATCATTGCTTTCAGGAAGAGTAATAAAATAGGATGACAACTGCTCTTTCAACGGATCAGAGAGCGTTTGTGTTCTTGCAAAAATGGCACACGATAGATAAAGCAGCAGCAGAACCGTTTTCTTCATTTCTTTTATTTTTTAACCGGATCGGTACAATAAACACTGTCCTTGCTATATCTTGGCAAAAACCATGAACTGTCATGGTCACCGGTGACATCGCCGTGAAAATGAACGACTTCATTGCCTTCTTTGAACGCGACAATCGCAGTAATATAATAAGTAGGAGGAACGAAGCTATCCAAAGTTGGGGTAGTCAAAAGTGTGCCACACCTGGTATAATATTCCTGTTCAGGATCTCCCGGCACTTTGTCTTTCACACATGAAAATCCAAGGCAGATCAATGCAGCCAGCAGTAGTTTTTTCATTCGTTGGTTTTGGTTTTGTTTTTATTATTTGGAATAAGTCTCTTTATAAAATTGAATGGATTCATTAATAATCTCGAATGCTTTTTCTTTATCCTGGAAATCGTTTATTTCAACTTTTTTATTTTCCAAAACTTTGTATTGCTCAAAATAATTTTTCAGGACCTTAAAAATATGTTGCGGCACTTCATCCAGGTTGGTGATGTAATTCACGCCCGGGTCGCGTACTGCCACAGCGATTATTTTATCATCAATCAGCCCTGTGTCGATCATTTGCATGTTGCCGATCACAAATGCTTCTACCAAACACAGCGGTTGAATTGGTTCCGAACACATCACCAGAATGTCCAGCGGATCGCCATCTTTCCCCAGCGTTTGCGGAATAAAACCGTAATTGACCGGGTAATGAAATGATGAATAAATAATGCGGTCTAATTTTAATAATCCCGTCTTTTTATCTATTTCATATTTCGATTTTGAACCTTGCGGTATTTCGATCAGTGCATTTACAATTTGCGGCGCTTCATCGCCGGTAGTAGCGCCGTGCCATGGATGTAAAACGTACATTGGTAGTTATTTATTTGGTTATTGAATATTAAACTATATGTTGAAGGTTGAGACAATGAACTACAAACCTTAAACCTCAAACCTTGAACCCGAACCTCTTCTATTTCCCGGAACGATATCTTATTACTTCTGCTTTTTCTATGGTAATCAATCCGCCGGATTTTGATTCTTCAAAAAGCCGTTCTACAATTTTTACAAACAAATTTATTTTATCCAGCGTATCTACAATCTCAACGATTACCGGAAGATCTGTAGAAATATCAAAAAGCTTTGACGTATGTACTTTACTGTTTGGCCCAAAACCCATGATGCCTCTTGTAACGGTAGCGCCGGAAAGTGATTGTTTTTTTGCTTCAAAAACAATCGTTTCATACAGCGGCTGCTGGTGGTATTTATCTGATTCTCCCAGGAAAATCCGCAACAATTTTGCATCTGGATTGTTTTCCATTATTACAAATATTTGATTAAAGATATTCCTGCGAAGGTAGCTGCAAGCCCAACAAAAATACTTGTTGCAACGTACGAGAATGCCGGCAAATATTCTGCATCGCGCAACATGCTTATTGTTTCATTTGAAAAGGAAGAAAAAGTGGTAAATCCGCCCATTATTCCTGTCGCTAAAAAAATTCGCCATTCAGGATTCAAATTTCCTCTATCAGTAAAACCATAAATAACACCAATCAAAAAACAGCCAATTATATTTACCGCCAGCGTTCCATAAGGAAATGTGGAAAAAATTTTATTTTGAATAAAAAGCGTGACCAGATAACGTGAAATTCCCCCGATAAAACTTCCTAAACCGACAAGCAATAGAATTTTCATTTCTTATTTTTCTAATAAAACACTGCTTAATTATCTATAAAAGTGTATTTAAAATCCACCAACCAGTCATTATTTTTCTTTACCAATTTTATCTTTGAAGGTTTGTTTTTATAACTGTTGGTATAATAAATAATATCAACAGAATCAGATTTTGAAATGGAAGAATCGATAATAATATTCGCGTCGCTGTAGCCGCGGCGATCTTCCGGATTCATCTTGCCGTTGAATGTTTTCAGCCCTTCCAGGTATTCCATATTCGTGCTATCCGGCAACATATATTTTTGTGCTTTTACATAATCACCCTTTAAAGATGCTTCGATAAAACCTCTGCCGGATTCCAACGGATCACTCTTGTCAACATTCGTAGAATTGTTACAGGCTGCCATGCTCATCGTAAAAACACCAAACAGAATTAATGCTCGTTTCATTTTTTTGCAAATGAAGGTAAATATCTTTTTGTTTTCAAATAAAAAAACACTTTTTTGTAAAAGTGTTTTTGAATAAAATGGCTGCTGCAATTCTTTTTATTTTTGTTGTGCAGCCTTCAAACTATCCATCAGTTTTCGTGCGCGGTCCATTTTTTCTTTCAGATGAGAATTAGCGCTGTCAATGCTTTCGTTCATTTGTGCACTGTCTTCTCCGTTCATATTGCCTGAGCCGTTCATCTCATGTTCCTTCATTTTCTTATTAGCCATATCCATCAGAGTGGCCATGTCAAAAGCAACTTTCCAATCACCGTTTTCCTTCTTCAAAAGGAAGTCTGTTGTTTCTCCGGATTTTTTATCTTTCACGGGCACAGTTGCTTTATCTCCGGTGATTGTAGCGTTTCCCATTTGCATGTTATTGATCATTTCCATCATTTTATCGGCGTGATCGTTATTCATATTTTGCATGCCCATTTGCATCATGCTCAGCATTCCTTCACTGTCTTTTGTGGCGTATTTTTTTGCTTCATTAATATCCTTTTTTGAAAGAGCATCAAAAAAATGATTTAAAACTTCTTGCGGCTTGGCGCCACTTCCACTCTGGCATCCCGGAAGGATAACAGCGAAAGCGGCTATGATTATTACAATAATCTTCTTCATAAATATTTTTTTTTATTGAAAACAAATTTAATTTTTCTTTGGAAATAAACGGTTCATATTTCAACACTTGCTTTATATAAAGCACTCAATGAGTTTTCCGCCAGGGAATTTTCTTATTTCAATTTTCCAGCGAAACAGAAATAACAACTATTTGTGGCTTTGCTCGCAGGGGTTAACGTTCTGTATGCTTTGTTGCTATTACCGCCGTAAGTGTGGTTCGTGAAATTTGTTTTTACTTAAACGAAGGTTTTGTTAAATTAAAACGTCTTGTTATTCTATAAACACAAGTTTTTCTTATTTGATGATAAAACAGCTACTCCTCCTGGTAATTACTCTTTTTGTCTTTCAAAATTTCTGTAATGCACAAAATAAAATTCACGGTTCTGTAAAAGGAATTCTTTCTGATACTACCAGCCACCAGTCGATGGCAAATGCTACTATTTCTCTGACAGATCTCATTGATTCTTCTTTGATTTCCCGTACGGTTGCTCATAAGAATGGTGATTTTATTCTAACAAATCTCGACTCCGGCAAATATCAACTTTCGGTTTCTTTCCAGGGATATAAAACCATTCAAAAGAAAATCGCCCTTTCTGCTAAAAATTCTGAAATTGATCTCGGAAAGATCTTTATGATCAGAGCAAATGAAATGCTGAACGAAGTTATCATTCAACGACCTCCGATTACTGTAAAAAATGATACAGTTGAATTCTCTGCAGGAGCTTTTAAAACAATTCCTAATGCTACCGCAGAGGATCTCTTAAAAAAATTACCGGGCGTAGAGGTCGATAAAGATGGAAACGTAACTGCACAGGGAGAAGCGATTCAAAAGATCTATGTTGATGGCAAAGAATTTTTTGGCACTGATCCAAAAATGGCCACAAAGAATATACCCGCAGACATGATAGAGTCCGTGCAAGTGTATGATGACATGAGCGATCAGGCCAAATTCACAAAGATAGATGATGGCAGCCGGTCAAAAACGATCAATATCAAACTGAAGAAAAAAACGCATCAGGGCTATTTTGGAAAAGGTACCGTCGGATATGGAAATGACAATCTTTACACGGGTAAAATTATGATGAACCGGTTTTATGATGATCGGCGCATTTCCCTTTTAGGATCGTCTAATAATGTAAATCAACAAGGCTTTACCCCCACGGATATCGTAAGTGGAATGGGTGGATTTGCAGGTGGCAATGCCGGAAATGGTATTAATACTTCCACTTCCGGCGGTATTAACTACACTGATGTAATGGGGAAAATAACGGTTCAGGGAAGTTATATGTATGGCGCAACCAACAAAAAGTCTATGCAATCAAGCATACGAAATACATTATTTCCTGCCGATTCCGTCAGGCATTCCAGGGATTCCTCAACATTTACTAACGATCAAAGCACTTCTTTTAATTTAAACCGCAATCATAATTTTAATTTACGGCTCGAGTATAATATAGATTCAATGAATTCGCTGCTATATACTCCTACGCTGAGTTTACAAAATTCCGAGGATCAATATAACGATTCTAATGATACAAGAATTTCCGTTGCTAATGCACAATATGAGGGATTGAGTGGCATTAGTAGAAATGTAAATCAACGAAAAGGCCTTTCATTGAATAATCAGTTACTTTACCGGCGCAGGTTTTTTACACCAGGAAGAACATTCACCATTGGTTTTAGAAATTCAATTAATAATAGTGAGGGAAGTGGAAAAACTTATTCTCCACTTACTTTTTATAATCCTTCGGGAGGAATAGACAGTGTCAGGGAAAAGGATTTTCTTTCTTCTCAAAATACGAAGTCCAGTAATTATGTGGTAAGCTCTTCTTACACAGAGCCTATCGGGAAAAATAAGATCCTGGAATTTAATTACGCTTACACGAATAATTTCAGTACATCCGACAGAACCGCGTTCAACTATAATAAAGACACGAAATTATACGACAGCATTAATGCGCAACAAACCAACTATTTTCAAAATCAATTTATTGCACACCGGATGGGGTTCAATTTTAAGTACAGCAAAAAGGAGAAGGTTTATTTCCAGGCTGGCGGCTCCATCCAGGCGTCCAGCCTCGATAATAAAAGCATCCGCGGCATATATTCTGTAATGGGAAATGACACCGTAATTCATACCAAACAATCTTATATCAATTTCTTTCCTACAGCTAATTTTCGTTACAATTTCAAAAAACATAGTAACCTCCGTTTAAGTTATCAGGGCCGCACCAATCAGCCGAATGTGCGCCAGCTTCAGGACGTCCGGGATGAAACCAATTCATTGCGAACCATGGTAGGTAATCCGGGTCTGAAACAGGAGTTTAACAACAGTTTGAATGTTTCTTATAAAGCATATAATCCCACTACCTTTCGCTATATAAACATGAATGTCAATTATAACCAGACTTCCAAGAAGATTGTGAACAGTATTGATTTTGATACGGCAAGAGGTAATGGAGTTCAATTAATAAAGCCGGTCAATCTCAATGGTACGTATAATGCATCTTATTATCTCAGTGTTGGAATTCCTTTACAGAAAGGCCGAAAGGGAGGCAGCATCAATATGAGTAACCGGATGAGCTTTGGACAAAATGTAAGCCAGCTTTATGGTAAAAATAATTTTACTCATAATTATTCAGTAGCACAATCTTTAGGTTTAAATCTTGATATCAGGGAGAAACTTAATTTGGAATTTCGCGGCCGATTTTCTTATAATTCAGTAAAATATAGCGTTCAGCAAAGCAAAAGCAATAACTTAAATTCTAAATATTTCTCGCAGGATTATTCTACCAATATCAATTATTACATTCTGAAGTCCTTGATATTTTCAACCGATTTTAATTATTCTGTGCAAAGCGGGCTTGCAGATGGTTACAACCTCAGCATTCCTTTATGGAATAGCGCTATCGCCTGGCAATTGTTCGAAAAAAAGAATGGGGAATTGAAATTTTCGGTCAATGATATTCTGGATCAAAATAGTAACATCAACCGCAGCATTGGCGAGAATTATATTTCTGACTCCAGAACGGTTATTTTGCAGCGCTATTTCCTTTTAAGCTTCACTTTTAATTTAAATCATTTTGGACCAAAGGGAAGCTATAATAAAAATCACAACGAAATGCACCGATATCGTAGAATGTAGCTGCTTTGTTGCCTAAAATATTTTCCTCGTTTTATTCATCGTTAGCGCAATCCATCGTCGTTAGAAATTGTTCTGCATCTTAATTAAAAAAACGGCTGCTGTGTAGTCTATCATTGTTTTGATTTCATTCCCCGATGATCATTGAAGAGTGCCTGCCTCATGTGTTAAATAAATATCAATGTCTTTTTTGCGGCTTTCAGGTGTTACAATCAGTTGAGTAATTTTGCCGTTTTCGAGCGTTGCCTCCACTGTCGTTTGATAAGGAGCGTGTAGTTTAAAATGGACGTCCCAATTAAGGGGCCAGGCCGGAAATAACAGTATTTTTTTACCATTTGTCTGCAATAACATCTCCTGCAGACCAATCATTGCCGAACCTCCCCAATTGTGATCGGGAGTCCAGTCAAATCCCGGTCCCCAAAACGCAGGAAACCTTCTTGGAGAATTACTTAGTTTTTGTAATGTGAGGTGAGCGGCCTGATCGGTTAGGCCCAGCCGGGCCGCAAATATATTGTCTTGTTTCCATCCCACATAACTCCGGTTCTTTATGGCAGCACTATCCAGGTCCCAGGTATTCAATGCATATTGCAAATTTGGTTTGTCAAGGCCGTAGATGCCCCATGGGAATACAGGATATAGTTGCGGCGTTTCGACATTATTAATTCTTTCCCAGACTTCGGCAGGAGCAATAGCAGTATCTCCGTGAATAATATGTAATGGAATTGGCGGGATGGTTTTATACATCGCTTCCCATTTTTCCTTGTCGGCGGATGTCAAATAATTCGCGGGCAGGGCCAAAAGATGGGTTAACACAGTTTGTAAAGCAGCGATGGTAGAGGAAGGATTATATGCCATTTTATAGGTTTCAGCAGCCGAGCCTGGAAACAGGATTAAATGCCCCTTTGAATCTAATACCTTTACCCCTCGTTTCCTTGCCAGGTATCGATAATGTTCGTCAAAAAAGGTGAGACAGCTTTTTATGAACGGAAGATAGCCCGAAATATCTGTCCCATTATAGAACTGTGACTGTAACATCATATCACAGAATTCCAGTACAGTATCCCATTCATATTCCAGCCATGCATTATACTGCATGCCCGGATCGTAATCCTTTGGTCTTTTCCATCCATATTCACTGGCATTGGGCAATCCGAAGTTTTCCAATTGCTCTGTAAAGCTCGCTCCATCATGATGCCAATATACTTTTGTCCTTAGAGTTGCCGCCGGCAGCACGCGACGATAGAATTGAAAAGCAGTCTCCATCATATCATAATCGCCACTTTTCAACATGGGATAATATACCAAACGTTGATTTTGCTGGGTGAAGGTTCCACCGCCCCAGTTTCTGAAATCCGGCGTAAAATGAAAACTGCTATCTATCAGTACAGGATCAAATGTAAACAGGCCTCCGTTGAATTTGGTAGGATAACTGCCATAGGCATTACAAGCAAGCATATACCTGAATAACTGATAATTTCTGGCGGCCGTCCACGGAGTATCATTCACCTGCCTTTTTTGAGGGTCAATAATGATAAAACTACGGTTCCAGAAACTCTTCCACCATGCCTGGTTTTTCTGCCAGGCAACCTTTGAGTCAGCGGGGGATTGAGATTTCAGTCCCATCAGCTTTTGATGCCATGAGGCGACATCGGAATAGTTTCCTACATTAAGTCCAATTAAAAGGCGGATATGACCGGAATAGTGTTTGCTTTTCAGCCGGAAACCAACAAAAGGCGTTTCCAGATACTTACCACTATCCATTCCGTAAGCCTCAAAACCAACCCCTTCCATAAAACCACCGAAGGTTAATTGTTTTAACGGATTGAATAAGCGGTCTTTTTCGCTCTCTAACTTCTGCTGTTTTACAGTAACATCAAAGATGGTTGTGTCTCTATTGCGGTGGTAGAAAATAACCTTGTCCTCTTCAAAGTTAATATGATCCTTGAATACTTTTGTTATTCCTTGTGGAGCAAATTTATACGAGTTCTCATTATTTTCTTTCCCACGCACGATATGGTCTTTTGTTCTCCAGCTTTCATAACTGGCTATCGCTTTTATCTTTTGCCGGCTGTCAATTTCTACATGGATTACGGGCCGGAACACTTCCACCCACACATGAATGGTGACCAGTTGCTGAGCATGCTTATCCGTTATGTAAATGCTGCCGTCAACAATTCGCAGTTGTTGCCTGAAATTGCCGCCTATCAAAGGATTTGGGGTCAAATGGACTCTCACCCTGCCTAATTTCAGAAGGGCATTGTTTTCATCGAAAGTGCCACTTTGGGCTATGTAAAATAGCAAGTCACCGTTTTCTACCCATACATTTAAACCAATATCGCCACCTCCGCACGGCATTGATGAAGCAGCATTGATGCTTTGACTATACCAGTTAATATTATAATTATTCAAAGCAACTTCGGGCGGTGATTGTGCATCAGTAACGGACGTTAAAAATAAGAAGGGCAGTATAAGAAGAGAACGTAAAGTTTTCAACGGCTGGTAGAACATTTATCGTGGTGAATATTACGAATGTACTATTTGTTTTTAAACCGGATAATCGTATCGTTATACTTTTTGAGCCATACGCAAAAAGTAAAGGATAATCCATTAACATAGTGAAATAATACATTCTTTCCAAATACCGCTTCTCTTAGTTTTACCCGGTTATTTTTTACTTAAGCGATTTGCAGTTTTCCGGATTGAAAACAAGTTGTTGAAACATTGCGGTTTTCCATTTTAAGAAGTATCATTTTACTATAAACTGAATAAAAGTTTCTCATAATACAAGCAACACGGAGTTTGGTTTTTACCAGACTCCCTTTTCTAACTTTCATTCAGAAAATGAAAAAAATTATTAAAGTAAAACATTTTTAAAGGGGGAGAATTATTTGCAGAATTCAGCGCGATTGTAAAATGCCGGCGAAAATATGCATCCTTAGACATGAAGAATTATGAACCGACCTCGCTTCCTTTTACCCCTCTTATTAATTTTTTCCTGTGTACAAAGTTCTTCATTGAATGCACAAAAAAAAATTGAACCAGCAACAAAAAGCGTTTCTATTGCGGTAGCATCTTTAAGTAATAACCGGGTAACTTTTGGAGTAAAAAAATTATCAGAGGCGTTAGCAGATGCAGGTTATACAATTCATATATTACCTCCTGCAAAAATTAACTCATCGATAAAAAACGTTGTAATTGTTGGAAAAGAAAATGATGCTTTATTAACTAAAGCAGCCGGCTTATGGAATACGAGTTTAACATCGAAGCCCGGCAAAGAAGGATTTTCTATCAAATCAGGAAAAAATAATAATATAATTATTGCCGGTGCAGACAATTCCGGGGCTTTGTACGGTTGCATGGAATTAGCAGATCGGGTGCGGAAAACAGGAAAATTACCTGGAGATATCTCATTGACAGACCAGCCGGAAATGGTGCTTCGCGGCACTTGTATTGGTCTTCAAAAATCCACCTTATTGCCGGGAAGAGGCGTATATGAATATCCTTATACGCCTAAGAATTTTCCATGGTTTTATAACAAAGCCCTCTGGATAAAATTTTTGGATTCAATGGTTGAAAACCGCATGAACTCTTTGTACCTCTGGAATGGACATCCTTTTGCTTCATTGGTTAAATTGAAAGACTATCCTTACGCTGTTGAAGTGGATGACACC
>JAICYZ010000118.1 GCA_025933935.1 Chitinophagaceae bacterium | reverse complement strand
CCATCTTTTACTTCTGAAATGACCGTCTCTGATTCTTTATTTCCTTTATCTGCGTTTTTACAAATCCCATAAACCAGGAATATTTTTCCTTTCATATTCTTTAAATAAAGATCTGAATAGCTAAGGCCCATAATGGTTAACCCGGCCTCTTCGTTTTCTGATTTTTCATTCGGATGAAACTTCATTTTTGTCGTAACCATAAATTCGTCTGCAGGAAATTTTTGCAAAAGAACATTTGGTACATCCCACAGATTATTTGCACTGTCAGGAATTTTTTGAGCGTACAATCTTAATGATCCATTGGGATTATCCAGGTAAAACCAGTCGGGCTGTGCATTTGCCATCCATTGCCATTGCAATCCCAAATGATTACCATTAAATTCATCACTCTCTTGGGGAGTTTGATTTTGAAAGCTTTTTCCAACATTTGGTTTTTTATAAACCATCACAGGTTCTCCTGTTCCATTTTTATTTTTATCTAAACCAATTACCGGCCAATTGTTTTCCCACTTCATCGGTTGCAGATGAACGACTCTTCCATAAGCGCCTTTATCCTGGAAATGTAAGAACCAATTTTCACCGGTTTGTGTGGTAACCCAGGCGCCCTGGTGTGGACCGTTAATTTTGGTAGAACCCTGGTCCATCACCACTCTTCGTTCATAAGGGCCATACACATTTTTCGAACGGAGCACAACTTGCCAACCTGTTGAAACTCCACCAGCCGGAGCAAATATGTAATAATATCCATTTCGTTTATAAAACTTTGGACCTTCAATCGTAGGATCATTTTCATGTCCGTCATAAACAATTTGCCCTTTATCAATCACTTTCGTTCCCTCACCATTTAGTTGTTCTACGGCAATAATACTTTTAATCCCCGCACGGCTTCCGGCAAAGGCATGAACGAGATAAATTTTGCCCTCATCATCCCACAAAGGACAAGGATCTATTAATCCCTTTCCCTCCTGAACTAAAACCGGTTCGCTCCATTTTCCAGCGGGATCTTTTGACTTGATCAAATAAATTCCATAATCGGGATCAGGATAATAAATGTAGAATTCTCCCTTGTGATAACGAATTGCGGGAGCCCACACTCCATCGCCATGCCGGGGAATTGAAAAATGTTTTTCAGGTATTAATCGTTGCAGTCCATGTCCAATAATCGTCCAGTTCACCAAATCTTTGGAATGCAAAATGGGCAAGCCTGGAACATCTTCAAAGCTGGAAGAAACCAGATAAAAATCATCACCAACTCTAATTGCATCCGGATCAGAATAATCAGCATTGATAACAGGATTTTTATAAGTGCCATTGCCGTTATCCGGAATCCAAACTGATGAGATTTGAGCACCGGAAAAAAACGCTATAAAGCTTGTGAACAATGTAAATAAAACTTTTTTCATAATAGTTCAAAAGATTCCATGTTCATTAAAATTTATTCGTGAAAAACTTTTTTAAGAAACCCGTTAATGTATTTTATTGTCGGTTCAAACCAGGGATTGAATAAGCAAAATGAGTGAGGCGCACCTTCAAAAGTATGAACCTCAGAATAAATATGATTGCTGTCCAACACATCAATATAATCCTTTCTGCCGGCATGCATTCGATCCACACCGCTGTTGAGAAATAATGTGGGTGGCGTTTTCGCACTTACATAACTAAGAGGTGAAGCAGCTTCCCATAATACTTCATTTCCTTTTTTTGGATAGCCAAACCAATAAGTGGCTGCGGACGTGTGCTTGCTGTCATCTCCCTCACCACTTTCAGAATTAGTGAAAGAAAGTGTTCCATCAATATCAACTACTGCAGCCACATTCGTTGTTGGCCTGGAGTTACAATCACATCCTTCGAAAAGTGGCATATTGCCGGTTGTGCCAATGAAAGCTGCCAGCTCACCACCGGCCGAAAAACCGGCAATAACAATTTTTGATGTATCAATATTATACGTTGAAGCATTAGCTTTTACCCAGCGGATTGCAGCTTTGATATCATAAACTGCGGCAGGAAACAGCGCTTCAGTAGATAGTCTGTATGCGGGGGTAAAACAAGCATACCCCAGATGAGCAAGGCTTTCTGCAAGTGGATAGTGTTGCGAACGGTCTCCCGAACGCCAACCGCCACCATGTATCATGATAACCGCCGGTATTTTTTTCAATACTTTTCCTTTTGGCATAAAGGCATCTATCATTAGATCGCGACCATTGACCGTGCAATAAGTAAGTCCTTTTTTTTCTGCCACATCTGAATACTTAAATTCGTGAACGATGGTAATATCACGATAATGTTTCTTCGTTTGCTGGTAAGCGCTGAAAGTGGTGTAAGACGTATCAGGCTTTCCGGTTATCCCTTTCAGCGATTGTCCATTTGTATTCAGAGTAAAAAGACAACTCAAGAAGGAAATCAAAACAATTGATTTTTTTAATGACCTTATGTGACTTCTTCTTTTCATCATTGAAAGCTGAGTGTTACTTTTTTAATGATTGATCTTTTTTTACTTCACAATCATCCGGTATCCATCCATTCAATACATTTTCGATGGAATATTTTTTAATTTCATCATTATTCAATTGCTTCGACCACGACACACGAGTTGATGCATTGGCACCTGGCCCGTAATTTTCATATTCCGCGAAACGGGTAGTTTTATAATTATCTGTCTTGTTCCAATTACTCCATCCTTCCGGTTTTATTTGTGGACCTAAATAACAATGAATATAAGTTACGTTTGCAAAAGGCCTCCACGGCCTTCCCAATGAAACGGTATGCAGGCTTGTATCTGCAGTTAAAACACAATCGTTAAAAACGTATCCAAACTCATGATCCTGCGGAGTGGAAGCAGCAGTAACGTGAGAATTTTTTTTGCTGTGGATGTTGCAATGTTCAAACCAAACGGTAGAAGGACCAAAAATAAAATCCGTAGTACCTTCTATATAACAATCTTTATAATACTGGCGGCTGTTTGGACTTTTGGTAAAAAGAACGTCCTGGAAACCAACAAAACGGCAGTTATAAAATTGTGCTTTATCACCATCTGATTCAAGCGCAACAGCCTGCCCTGCAGAGAAACCCGCATTGTTTTGCACCGTTATATTTTTTGCGGTAAAAGTATCCGCCTTTATTACGAAACTATGCGAGGTCATGGTGTTTATAACTTCCCCATTGGCTGTAACCGTGCCCGTATGGTCATCATAAGTAAGAATGGTTTTGAATTCATCTTCCCCGATGATGGTTACGAAATTTTTTGATGAATCAAGATGTAATTTTTCTCTATAGATGCCATTCCTGATATAAACTGTTACAGGTTTTTTATTATTGAGAGGGATACGATTGAAGGCTTCCTGCACCGTCCGATAGTTGCCACTTCCATTCTGCGCCACAACTATTTTAGTTTGCGCATCTGCACTAAAAAATTCAATTACAACAAACAAAGAAAAAATGATCTTTTTCAATTTTTATTTTTTTTGGCAAAAGAAACAAACCCCATCTCTTTCAACCATTCTTCACAAAGCGGTTTCCATAAAGACGTTGAACCCGGATTATTGTTGATATTAATCGCGTGACCTCCCTGTGGAAAAACATGAAAACTGGTAGAAATATTTTTGTTCAAAAGCGCCTGGTAAAACAACAAACTGTTTTCCGGCTGAACCGTTTTATCGTTAAAAGCATCTGCAATAAAACAGGGAGGAGTTTGTGCAGTCACCTGATCCTGGGTAGAATATTTTTCGATTAATTCGTCAGAAGGATTTTTACCAAGAAGGCTTTCGCGACTTCCCTTATGAGCGTATTTACCCATATCAATCACTGGTGAAACCAATATCATAAAATCAGGATGATAAGATTTTGCAGCAACATCATCGTGCAAAGTGGTGATATCCTCGGCAGCAGTACCGACCCAGGAAGCAAGATGCCCTCCTGCTGAAGCACCCATGACACCGATCTTTTCCGGATCAATGCCCCACTTTGCCGCATTTGCTCTTACCAATTGCACAGCACGTTGCCCATCCTGTAAAGGCGCTAATTGACTGATTTTTACATCAGGAGAATTGGGTAATCGATATTCAACAACAAAAGCACTCATGCCGAGCGTATTGAACCATTTTGCCAACTGGAATCCGCCGAGATTTAATGTGATATGCGAATAGCCACCACCTGGATAAATAACAACTGCAGCACCACAGTTATCATCTTCAGAAGGAAAGAAGGCATACATTCCGGGAGTAGCAACACGAAACGCCCTTTGCCTCGCAATGCTATCCGTTATTTTGATGCCTTTTGAATCAGGCATTTTATTTTCAGGCCATAAGGGAATAAACTGCTGGGCTTTTACTGAGGAAAAAGTGGTTGATAAAACAAGTATAACGGTAATGTATAAACGAATTTTCATAAGTCATTTTCCTTTTTAGGATCCCAGTTTTTTAATCCGGAAAAAATGTTTTTTGCATCGTACTTTTCTGCCTGCGCTTCGGTAAGCTGATGCGACCAGGAAACTCTTTGATTCTTATTTGCGCCGTTACCTAAGGAGTTTCTTTCTCCGTAAAAAACCGTTTTATAATTTTCGGTGTTATTCCAGTTGCTCCAGCCTTTCGCACTAATGAAATCGCCCATTTCACAATTGATAAAAACAACCTTTGCATACTTCCTCCACGGCCTGCCGAGATAAACATTTTTCACATCAGCCGCTGCTTCAATATTACAATTCTTAAAAACAAATCCGTAAGCAACACCTTCGGGAGTGGAAGCAGCTGTGATATAAGAATCGGCTTTACAATGAATGCTGCATTTTTCAAACAAAGCAGTTGCTTCCCCGAAAATAAAATCTGTGGTTCCTTCTACATAACAATTGACAAAGTATTGTCTTGCATTTTCACCAGCAAGATATAAAGTGTCCTGGTTGCCAAGGAATTTGCAATTTTCAAATGAACACCTGTCTGCTTCCACAGCCAAAGCCAGGGCTTGTCCAATAGGCCCTGCAGCATTTTCTATTGTTAGATTTTCTGCATGAAAATCATTTCCCTGGACCAATAAAGTAGCCGTGTAAAAAGTACTGTTCGGTCCTTTATTTATTTTTTTAAAATAATCGTCATAAGAAATGATCGTGCTGTCTTTACTTTCGCCGATCAATGAAATTTGGGTGTTCCATGAAGGAATAAAAACTTTTTCGTGATAGGTACCGTTTTTCACAAAAATTCTGATGCGTTGATAAGGAAATGACTTGCAGGCTTCAATCGCTGATTGAATGGTTGTAAAATTTCCACTTCCATCTTTCGCAACGATGAAATCATATTTTACTGTCACTTTTTGCTTGGAAAAAGTAAAAGATAATAGTCCGGTAAACAAACAAAATAAGATTCCGTGATAAAACTTCATTTACTGTAATTCTTTTTTAGTTTAACTTTTTCAACCCTTTCCAAACGGCATTGGCAATTTCTTTTTGTCCTGCAATATTTGGGTGCAAACCATCGGCATAATTTGGTTTAGAAACCACATGAAGCAAAGAAATAAATTCAGTATGCTGCGCCTTTGCCAATTCTTTATACCGGGGTTCAAGTTTATAAAGAGATTGCTTTGTGTTTTCGTTATACTTTTTTGCCTTGTTAATTTCATTCATCGTTACCAGGTTAATGTCCGACGGAGCCAGGATTACAATCTTCGCTCCCTTATTCGTTTTCCTTATTTCGTTTATCATCCAAGTCAAATTTTCAACGCAGCTATTGACCATGGAATCATTTCCGTTTTTCAAATCGTTTACTCCTAAAAAAATAAGGTAATAATTTGCATTAGGATATTTTTTTAGAACCGGCAGCAACTCCTCCTTATCAGAAGTTTTTCTTCCACTTCTTCCTACATTGACAAAGTCTATATCCGGATGTTCCTGCGATAAAAAATAAACCCAGCTATGTCCATCCACCTGCGCACCATAGGTAATTGAATCGCCAAAACAAACTACCTGCCCATGAATGTTTCTAAATCCAGAGATAACTGCCCCAGTTACACAGATAAAAATTAAGAGAGATAAAACTTTTTTCTTCATTGTAAATCATTTTATTGGCCAATCTTCTTCAACCAGTCAGGATATTCAACAGAAATAATTCTTTGCGGCCAGTAGCCGTACCATGCATAGCCGGTTCTGCGTTCACGTGATACATCTGAGAGCTTGTAAACCTTTTTCCCATCACGGTTTGCAAACAAAGGCCTGTCCGTTTGCAATTCATAATAACGTGTCCAGATGGGAGGTGCAGTAGAATCGTCAACAACGATTCTATCATCATTAGCTGCATGAAATTTATATACCACTTCTTTTGCGGGAATTGTTTTAACGCGTTCTCCTTTTATTTCCACTTTTTGAAACCAGGCAATGGCATTCTTTACTGCATTGGCGATTTCAGCATTTGGATTTTTTACCTGCATCAGCAAACGAACAATTTCGGCACTTTCTTCACTTGCTTTTGATGCAAGTTCAAAGGTTCGCGCTCCTACGGGTTGTAAAGTAATGTTATCATGTTGCTGGCACCAAACAGTTGGCTTTCCATTCTCAACGATCTGGCATTTTAAAATACAAGCAATTCCTTTTTTATATGCATTAGTTGCTTCTTTGCTCAACTGGTTATTTACAAATGAATAGTAAGGTTCATTTTGTACAATATGCTGTAACACCTGCATCACGCCTATCATGGCGCCATCATTGAAAGTGATGTATTTGCGATAACCACTTATATCAGGATAAAATTGTGGCCAGCCGCCATTTTCATACTGTGCTTTTAAAATAAAATGTAATCCGCGCAAGGCTGCATCTTCATATTTTTTATCGCCAAGCAAAGTATATGCCTTTGCCAAATATTCTATTTGCGTGTACGTGGCACCGTTATCAAAAGTAGTATGCAAAGAATCTTTATGTTGTGCAAGTATTGCTTTTTGTTCATCAGTAAGAATTGCGAGCATATCGTAATTCTTTGGCCAGCCACCATTCGGTTGCTGATACAACAAAATATTATTTGCTATCTGGCGAACATCAGATGGTTTAAAACGTGGTTGATCTTTTGAAGGAACAATTACCTGCTCATGATCGGTAATATCCATCCAGTGATGCCTGCTGTCCTGGAAACCGGAAACATCTTTAATGTGATAATCATCCTGCTGGGCAAAAAGAGAAGCAGGAAACAGGCACGAAAGCAGCAAACTGCACAGAATCAATTGTCGCAAAGAAGAATAACCGTGGCCCATAGCTTTTATTTATAAAAAATTGAATTATTTGATGTTCACCTTCTTACCATTTATCATCGTACTTTCTATTTGAAGGCCTTCAACGCTTTTCACAAAATTTTCCTTTTCAACATTCTGAAAAGCACAATTATCAATGTGGATATCTTTAACAGGCTTGTTATCCAGGCCTTCAATATAAATGGCATACTGGCTTTTCCCGCTTACAACATTGTTTACATACACACCAGATAAAGAAGGAGGAAAATTACATTTCGCCGCTTTTTCTTTTTCGTAGAACATATTTATTTTGAACACTGCTTCACGCACCTGCCCTACTTTTATATTTCTGAAATAAAAGTTTTTCATAACACCGCCGCGGCATGCATTTGATTTTATTCTTATCGCACGTTCAAGATGAGGACTGCTCATTACACAATTTTCTGCATAAACATTTTCAACTCCGCCGGAAGTTTCGCTGCCGATAACCACACCTCCATGGCCATCTTTCATCTGGCAGTTCTGAACAATAATATTTTTTGAAGGAACATTTACGCGGCGTCCATCTTCATCACGGCCACTTTTTATCGCGATACAATCATCGCCATCAGTGAACGAACAATTTTTGATCATTACATCGCTGCACGACTCTGGATCGCAACCATCATTATTTGGACCAAGGCTGTTAGTGATCACTCCATCGACGGTTATATTTTGAGAAAGCGTGGGATGTATCAACCAAAAAGGCGCATTGATCAAAGTCACACCTTGTATCAGAATATTTTTGGAGTTGTAAAATTCAATCATCGTTGGGCGCATATAATGTCCTTTACCGAAAACGCGATCTTTAACCGGAATTCCATTCGCAGCCATTTCCATCAATGCCGGTTCATTGTTTTTGTCATGTTGTGAAGGCATTCCATCTTTCCATCCGAATCTTTTGCTACCCGTCCAGTTCCACCAATGATCATTGTCAGCCTGTCCGTCTAAAATTCCTTTTCCTGTTACGGCAATATTTGTTTGTCCTTCAGCATAGATCAGTGGCGAATAATTCATCAGTTCCACACCTTCAAAGCGGGTAAGAACAACAGGAAGATAATCGTTGTCATCGGTACTGAATTTTACAATCGCTTTATCATCCAAATGCAGATTCACGTTGCTTTTCAGATGAATCGGGCCTTTTACAAAATAAGTTCCTGCGGGAATAATAACCCTGCCGCCGCCTGCTTTGCTGCATGTTGATATCGCTGCTTTTATTGCAGGGAGGCAATCAGTTTTACCATCTGCTTTTGCGCCATATTTCAAAATAGAATAATCACGGTTCGCAAAGGTTGGAGGAACAATCTTTTTCACAATCGCCGTCAGATCTTTCCATCCCTGTTCTGCATTTTGCTGTGCAGAACATCCGGAAGTGATGATCAAAAGAGAAAGAACGACGGTTACATATTTTAATCTCAATAAATTTTTGCACTTCATAAGAATTCGGTTGTATGATTTATGATTTTTTAAAGATCCTGTCCGACAGTTCGAGGTGTAAATCGTTAATTCCCTGCAAAATCAGTTCGGCAATATGCCTTGCTCCATAAGCATTGAAATGCGTGTTATCATGAATGCCCAAAGGATAGTCCGGATTTTTTCCCGGCAACAATTGCATGAATAATAACGTCGAATTCTTTTCTCCAAATCTTTGCAATAATTTCAGGCTCATGGCATC
Source organism: Chitinophagaceae bacterium (assembly GCA_025933935.1). GTDB lineage: Bacteria > Bacteroidota > Bacteroidia > Chitinophagales > Chitinophagaceae > Ginsengibacter. The sequence goes on along the minus strand of JAICYZ010000118.1, from coordinate 2,641 downwards.
GAGGTCGATCAAAGGAACATTCATTTGTGCCGCTACTTCACGAACAATTTTTGAATACACTTCATGAGTTTCAATCGCATTTCCGGATGAATCAAACTTCCTCCTGCTTACCGGAGTTATCAAAACAGGCAGCGCTTTTTTTTCCCTCGACTGTGTAATAAATTTCATTAAATTCTTTCTATAATCCTCCGGAGGGGTATAACGGTCAGGATAATTTTTTGCTTCATCATTGTGGCCAAACTGGATGAATACATAATCGCCTGCTGATAAATTATCAGCAACTTTTTGCCAGCGGTTTTCACCAATAAAAGTACGCGTACTTCTTCCGCCACGCGCTTCATTTTTAATCGTAACAGAAGAATCAAAATATTCGGCAAACGGCATTCCCCAGCCGGTTAGCGGGAAACGGGAAGAATCATATTGGCACATCGTCGAATCGCCAATCATCCAGATCGTGGTATGTTTTCTTATGGGCAAAGTGAATGCAACCAAACCCAGTAAACAAACAAATAATGCCTTTTTTAAACCCGGTTTAATCATGTAAAAAATTGAAGCATTTGAAATTTCTGACACTTTTATTTTTTTTCTTTTTGATGAACGACGCGAATATGTTGCGCCAAATCAAGGTTGAGATTTTTGATTTCACTCAAAACGATCTCTGCCATTTTTCTTGCACCTAATTCACTAAAATGTGTATCATCTTTGTGGCCTTCAGGATAATGTGGATTTTCTCCCGGAGCCAGGTAATTATACAAATATTTAGAATCATCAGGGCCAAACTGCTGCAACAGCTCCTGGCTTTTCTTATCCAAATCAATTAAAGGAACTTTATATTTTGCAGCCACATCTTTTACCAGCTGCGTATAAATGGCGTGCGTCTCTTCTATCTTTCCTGATGAATCAAATTTTCTTCTTGCAACAGGAGTTATCAAAACAGGCACTGCTTTTTTGTTTCTTGATTCTGTAACAAACTTCACGAGGTTAGCCGTAAATTGTTGCGGAGTGGTGTAACTTTTCTTTGTGGGCACTTCATCATTATGCCCAAATTGAATCAACACATAATCACCTTCTTTCAAATTTTCCACTACCGGTTTCCATCTGCCTTCTTCAATAAAAGTTCTGGTGCTTCTTCCGTTTTTCGCACGGTTATCAACTGCCACTGTTGAATCAAAAAAATAATGAAACGGCATTCCCCAGCCGGTTTCAGGATAAGCTTTTACTTCTTTATCGGCCATGGTGGAATCGCCGATGAGATATACGGTTGTCTCTTGTTTTTCAGGCAATACAAAAGACATGATCAGAAATAAGATTGCGAATGGCACTTTACTTTTCGCACTCTGTAATATTTTTTTCAATAAAAAACTTTTAAATAAACTTTAAGCATTTATATATTTTGAACCGCGGTTTCAATAAACCTTAGTAAAAAATGTCTTTTTTTCTCTTGCACCACCTTATTACTTTATACTTCTACATTTCATAACTTAAGTAAAGAATTAAATCAAAATCCATCTTTCAGATTTAATCAAATAATCTATCTCCACCTTGGATCGCCTGCAGTATTTTTTCCTGCAAACGAATTGTCTTTTATGGTAAAATCTCCGTTTGCCGGATCGGTAAATAAATTGGCTGCCGTTCCTGAATATGAAGTAGCACCGGTAATCGGATTGGCGCTGAATACACAATCAGATGTCGTATAAGTATTCGACAACACCGCATTTCCGGAAGATTTAATTCCATTCGCATTGGTTGGGTCAAGCGTGCTTCCCAGTATCGTATTCATGATATTGAAAGTGGATGGGAACGTTCCTGAATAATTAATAAAATACCCGCCCTGGTTTATCATATTATCGAACGTGCAATTGTTGATGTTCAATGAAGTTCCGGTGATGCCATCCTGCCTGATGAAATAATAGATCGAATAAAAAGTGCTGTTTTGGATGGTGATATTATCGATCAAAGCCTTGCTGCTTCCGCTTGCATAAAGCACTGCGTATTTTGCGCCGATTCCAAAACTATCGATGATGCAGTTATTGATCAGCAGGTTTTTGATTTCAGCACCTGCGGTTTTCAGTCTGATAAAAGAATTATTAAATACGCCTTTGGTTGTACAGTTCTCAACCTTTACATTTCCAATCAGCGTTGCATGGCCGATATTCATAAAATAAGCAGCACTTCCATCCGTTGCAATATTAAGGTCAGAAAAATTCAGGGAATCTATATTTCCGCTGGCATCAAAATTATTGGACAGCAATAGTTCTGCAGGATTACCAAATCCCAAACCACTTCTGATAGAGACCGATTTATCAAAAGTATAAGCCGACGGTATCGTATAAGTTAATCCTCTTTTCAAAAGAACGATTGCGCCATCAGGGATTTGAGACAGCGTATCAAAAAGAACAGATGGCCGGTCATTTATCAGCCTCAGATCGATTACATTATTTCCGGTTACCGGCGCTTTCGTTGTAAAAGTCAAAACACCTTTGCTTTTATTACCGGCGAAAATTTCGGCTGTATATTTTGTTCCTGCAGATAAACCTTCTACCAAAGCTTGTCCTGCTGTATTTTCGTCACCAGTAACCGCTACCTGCATCGTATCGCCGTTTGCTTTCGTAAGAAGAATTTTATCAACTCCTTCTGTACT
>JAICYZ010000177.1 GCA_025933935.1 Chitinophagaceae bacterium | reverse complement strand
TATCATCTTTCATTAATCCCTCAACAGTGCCTTTTGGCAATTTATCGAATGCTTCATTGGTTGGAGCAAACACCGTAAACGGACCTGCATTTGAAAGAGAAGTAACGAGGTCAGCTTGTTTTAAAGCAGCCACCAGCGTTGTATGATCTTTTGACCCGACGGCCACTTTTACTACATCTTTTTGAGAGTCACTGTCTTTCACGTTTTCCTGTCCTCCCACAGTTACTTCCGCAGTGGTAGCATCAACTTTTTTATCATTGCTTTGATTGCATGAAATCATCAATGCAACGGCAATTATGGGCAATAATTTGAAAAATCGTTTCATTTTATTTTATTTAATAATTTTTTGGAACGCCGAAGGCTGAAGGCCTAACGCTCTTATAGAAACGTCGGCCTTTTTGCCATAAGCTTGCTTTTTTATTTCTTTAATAAAGAATCTGCTGCATCAGAGTTTTTGCCAAGGCTGAATGTGAGCGGCACATTAGCGCCTTTTGCAGAAACCCTTACATATCCCTGCATTTCCTGGTGCAATGCGCTACAGAAATCTGTACAATAGATCGGGTAGATTCCGGTAGTTTCAGGAGTCCATTTTAGGGTTTGTGTTTCTCCGGGCATTACCAGCAATTCACCTGTATTAGCGCCTTTTACAGCGAAACCATGAGGAACGTCCCAATCCTGTTCCAGGTTTGTAAGATGGAAATACACATCATCACCGACTTTCACACCTTCAATGTTATCAGGAGAAAAATGCGAACGGATCATTGTCATGTAAACATCTACATGGTTTCCGCTACGAACGACTTTTGATTTTGGTTCTCCGAGGGTTACGTAAGGATTTTTATTTTCCTCGATCTTAAAGATCTTCATTGAATTTTTTGCAATCATTTCCGCAGGAACTGCCTGTGCATAATGCGGCTCGCCAATGCTTGGATAATCTGAGAGCAGTTTCATTTTATCGCCGCTGATGTCAAACAATTGTGCAGATTGTGCCAGTTCAGGTCCTGTTGGAAGATACCGGTCTTTGGTAATTTTATTATAAGCGATCAGATATTTTCCATAAGGCTTTTTAGTATCACCACCGGGAATGCAAAGATGTCCCGGAGAATAATAAGTAGCATGCCTGTCTAAAACTTTTAAATCGTTCAAACTCCATTTTACAATTTCTGAAGAAATAAAGAAAGTGGTGTAAGCATTCCCTTTGCCATCAAACTCAGTATGCAAAGGGCCTAGGCCTGGTTTCTTTACTTCCCCGTGCAAAGCAGATTCATATTTAATTACCGGAATTCCACCATAATCGCCGTCATAATCTTTTGCGGCAATCGCCTTTTGAATTTTATCAAAAGAAAATACAGGAATCAATGCTGCCAGTTTTCCACTTCCAACTATGTATTGGCCTGTAGGATCCACATCACAACCATGCGGAGATTTAGGACATGGAATCATATAAGCAATATCCGGGAAGTCTTTTGTATCAATAATGGTCGCTTCAGTTTCTATTGTTGATGTAGCAGAATGAGTAGAGTCGCTGTAAACGTTGTGTGCATATTTTACAGGAACTTTTTTGCCTTTTCCTGCTTTGAAATATTCTTCTGCTTTTTTCCAGTTTACGGCAAGAATATAGTCTTTATCACGTTTTGACGCGTTTACTTCCAATAAAGTATGTGCCTGTTCTGAGTTATAAGTACTAAAGAAAAACCATCCGCTGCTCGGGCCTTTACCGCTATGACTGAGGTCGAAGTTCATACCAGGTAATAAAAGCTGGAAAGCCAGTTTCATTTCACCATCTTTTGGCGCAACACTGATAAAACTAATCGTTCCTTTAAAATTCTTTTTGTAAGAATCAATAGGAACATCACCGTTTTCATAATCCATTGGAACGCTAAAGCGGGTACCGGCAACTACATATTCTGTATTCTCAGTAATAAAAGGAGAAGAGTGGTTTCCGGCGCTGTTGGGTATTTCAATAATCTCAGCTGTGCGGAATGTTTTCAGGTCAATTCTGGCCACACGCGGTGTATTGTTTTCATTGGCAAAAATCCAACGGCCATCTATCTCACCATTAGTCTGTGAAAGATCCAGGTGATGTTGATCTCCCCACGGCACAAAACCATGAGAAGTGTTTAACATGGGTTTGGTTTCTTCACTGTATCCCCAGCCTTTTTCAGGGTCAACGGAAAAAACGGGTATTACACGAAGCAGACGGCCGGATGGAATTCCGTAAACGCTTACCTGGCCGCTAAATCCGCCCGAAACAAAGTTGTATAATTCATCGTATTTTCCTGGTGGAACATAAACTCTTGACGCAGCATCTGAACCGGTTGCGTCGCCGGCATTTTTGGGTTTGCATCCTGCTATTCCCAGAAGAATTAAAGCTGCAGTCAGCGATAAAACCGGAAGAAAGATTTTTTTCATAAAATGAAATGTTTGGTTGAGAAAAATGAAAATAAAAGTTCTAAATTTTAAGATGCAATATTAAACGCGCTTCAAACATTTTTAAATGAGGGTAATCATGTGCAATGCCGTTTTTCGGTGATCTATATCATGTTTGGCAACAGACAAACTGATTTTGCCGGAATAGATGAAAGAGTGTTTGTTCAGCAGAAATTCATTTCAAAATCCAGACATGAAAAAATCGAAAAATCTTGCGTTTGGAAATCGCTCCATCGAAATGATAAGAAAAACGATTAACGGCAATCGTCGATTGACTTTGCTGCCACCTCTCGCTTGTCTTTATTTGAGGGACGAAGATTAAAATGGTAAGAAAAATTGAACTGACACGATCAGGGACAATTATTTTAGTAGTCCGCGTGGATTTGAAAAAAATAGAATTACTAGAGCAATCAGTAAGGAAATTATTGCTTCCGTTGCAAATGAAATTGCAAAATAAAAACGCTATTATTTCTTTGTTAACTGTAACTGCACTTTATTTTTTTCCGATAGCCAGCCTGAAATTGGTCATCGTTTTTCTTTGATGTTCTATATAATGCCAAACCCAGAAGACCAGCAACAACGAAGCTATCAGGTACAAAGCAGGAACAATAAAACCTAAGCCGGTTAATAAAAAAGCAAAGACCAAAAGTAATCCGGTAAATAAATGCGTAATCGCTGTGTGAGCATTGCTCGGAATAAGATCTGCAGAGGTTTTATCATAATTCTTTTGTGCATATCGAATTGCCTGGAAGGCAAAAGGAATCGAAAGAAAAGCGACATAAAAAGTATAAGGTGCAAAACCGAAAACCGGTAACAAAGCAATAATCACATAAGCCGCAATAAAACATGCGATCAGGATATTTTTTGCTTTGCGTTTGCCCACACGAACCACCAAAGTTTTTTTCTCCGATTTAGCATCTGACGCTGCATCCTGGAATTGATTGATGAGCAAAACGTTGGAGATGAAAATAGCAACCGGTAAAGAAATCAAAAATGCCTGCAAAGAATAATGTCCGGTCTGCACATAAAAGGCGCCCATCGTCATCATTACACCGAAAGTTGTTGCAATCAAAAATTCGGCTAATCCAGGTGCAAGATTGATAAAAGAAAATTTCCCTTTTTCACTTGTATAAAATATTCCCGCGATGAGGCCATAAAAAATTAATGGAATTAATCCCCAACCGCTGACTGCAACCAAATAAGCGCCGATTAGAAAAGAAATACAGCACAAAATCGCACCAAAAAATCCCATATCAGAACGGGAAATAAGTCCCAATTGAATCATGCGTGAACCGCCGGTAAAGGGACGAATTCCTTCTACATTTTCATTATCGCGATCTGCGTCTTTCCAGTCGTTGATCATATTGGTTCCGGCTTGTATCATTACGCCTCCGATTACCGTAAGCACAAATAAAAAGACATTCAAAGTGTGCATTACAGAAAAAGCGATGGCACCTCCAAGCAAAAGTGGAATCAAAGAAGCGGTTAATGACAACGGCCTTACTGCTTCTTTCCACGCCCTTGCTTTGGCTTTCAAATCATCCCATGAACTGAAAGATTTTCGATTTTCTGAATACTCAAAAATGGTTGGCTTTTCGCCCTGCAGAATTTCCGGTACGAAGCGGTATTTGACGGTGAAAGGCTTGATCCGAATAAATTCCAAACGATCAGTGGCATTTATTTTTACAAAATTTGCAACGATCGGAGAACGTCGGTTCATCAGTTCAATTGCTTTTTCCCGATCAGCTTTATCTTTTATTATTTCTGCTCTTCCAATGATCTCGCATTCCTCCATTTCCATGAACGTTTTCCCCTGGTGAATCAACAAAGCGGTTTCCGGAATATTGCTCCATTGAATCACTTTCGGATCGCCTTTCATGCTGCTAACATAAATATTGAAATTTTCATCGGCTCCAAAATGCATCATTCGCTGACGGGGAGTTCCCATATCGGAAGTGCCGACGGCAGCAACTTCTGCCCTTGATAAATAATCTAAAACTTCCTGCTTGCTACGCTGTGGCATAATCTACGGTTTTATCAATTGTTGATATCAACAATTGCAGTTGCAAAATTACTCGATTGACAAAGTATTTTTTCCGTTTTGGGGAAATATTAATAAACCCTTAAATCGGAATCCAATCATTTGTTGAAGCTGTTTAAATGCCATTATCAATTACAATTCCCGCATTTATTCAAACTTGAATTTTCCGAAATATTCATCATGTTAACGGAATCAAAAATCGTTCTTTATTAAAAAAATACTAGCAATAAAGCGCCAGCAAAATGAGAAATAATGAGATTTATTATTTTTATCCTGATAGGAATGAGTTTGAAATTAACGGTAGAGAAAATTGAATTAAGTTTTAGCAGCCATCTCCCTTTTAGCCTTTTCCAGCGCCTGTTGCAATGTATCAAAAACATTTCCTTTGCCGATGGAAAATAGCAGACGGCTATCTTTCAGTTCTTTCAACAGCTGTTTGCTGTTTACTTCCGACAAGATGAGTTTAGTATGCCGTTTCTCCAGTTCTTTGCTGACGTCTTTCAATGCCTGGATGCCTGTTGCGTCAATCAACGGCACATGCCGCATGCGTATGATAAGCACTTTTGGATGTTGCTCAATATACTTCATCGCATCCTTAAATTTATAAGCCGCCCCAAAAAATAATGGGCCTGTAATTTCAAAAACTTCGACACCTTTTGGAACTTCATATTTGTCTTCAACAAGATCATAACCGAAATCTTCATCTTCTATTTCCTCCGTATAAGTGCTTACGCCACTGAATTTGATCATGTTTCTCATGAACAGGAAAGCTGCGAGAATGATACCTACTTCAATAGCGACGGTGAGGTCGATCAAAACAGTAAGGAAGAAAGTGATCAGCAAAACAAGCATATCTCCTTTCGGCCCCTTTAATATTGATCTGAAAGTTTTCCACTCGCTCATATTATAGGCGACAATTACCAAAATGCCGGCAAGATTTGCAATCGGAATCAGTGACGCCCATTTGCCGGCAACAATGAGAATGATCAAAAGCGTAATCGCATGAACAATTCCTGCAACCGGCGTGCGTCCACCGTTTTTTACATTCGTAGCGGTGCGGGCAATAGCTCCGGTTGCCGGAATGCCGCCAAATAAAGATGAAAAAATATTGGCGGTGCCCTGTGCAATCAACTCGGTGTTGGAGCGATGATTGCCACTGATCATTCCGTCGGCCACAACTGCCGATAACAGAGATTCAATCGCACCTAACATGGCAATGGTAAAAGCTGGCTGAATCAATTGTTTGATGGTTGCAAAGTCTATTTTTGGAAATTGGGGTGCGCGGATGGAGGAAGAAATTACTCCAAAATGACTGCCGATCGTTTCTACGGGCAAATGAAAAAATTGAACAACAGCAGTAGTAACAAGAATGGCAATCAAAGAGCCAGGGATTTTTTTACTGATCTTGGGCCATAATAAAATAATGAGAATAGTAGCCACAGCGATGGCAACTGCATATACATTGATGGTAGCAATATGACGGAAAAATTCTTTCCATTTTGCAATAAAATTTGCAGGAACCTCTCCCATAGAAAGACCAAGGAAATCTTTTACCTGCGATGAAAAAATAATCAACGCAATACCGCTGGTGAATCCAATGATGAGCGGATGAGGAATAAATTTTATGATCGTTCCCAATTTTGCAAATCCCATAATGATCAACATGATGCCTGCCATAAAAGTGGCGATTATCAAACCACTGACACCATACGTTTGCACAATTCCGTAAACTATAACAATAAAAGCGCCTGTCGGGCCTCCGATCTGCACCCTGCTGCCGCCCAATGCAGATATAATGAAACCCGCCACCACCGCTGTGATTAATCCTTTCTCAGGAGAAACACCTGAAGCAATCGCAAAAGCAATCGCAAGAGGCAGAGCAACCACACCGACAATAATGCCGGCAAAAAGATCATTCGTAAATTGTTTTTTCGTGTAGGTTTTTAAGGTATCTACCAATTTGGGTCTGAAATACTTTTCCATTTAATGAGATAATGACTTGGATGATGGGCTTTCCTCAACTCACAAACTTTTCTTATAAAAAAAGTTCTTGATATTATTGCACGAATCTTTCACTTAAAGTGACTGTTTTTCTTCGAATCACTAATGCATATTATTGAACATCCGCATTAAAAAACCGAATAAAGTCTTGAAAATTTTTTTGCAAAAGTAGAATGGCTTGCTGTCATCTTTTATGACGGTAATCAGGAACAAAAAATATTTAAATGATTTTCATCATGTTGATATTTCCATTGTTTCAGCAGAAACATTCTTCACTTCAAATTTCTGAAGCTTTTGTTATGGACGCAATCCAGCTTTTTGTCTTAAATCTTGAGGAGGTTTTTTTAAAAAGATTTGAAAACAAACAATAGTACATTATTAATAATCCTATCGACAATAAAATGATAAAAAAGACCGCTATTTGTGCCTTTTCAACAGCGATATCATGCATGCTTTTTATTCCCATTCCGGTATAGCGCGCGTATCTTCTTGGAATTCCACTGATTCCTTCCAGGAAAAACATCAAGACAAAGCCATAACCGGCGGCAACAAACAGCCAAAAGCCGGCCTTTGCCAACTTGCCAGCTTGTTGTTTTCCATTTTCAAAAAATAAATAAAATAAAAAACCGAAAATAAACAAGGTAACACCCATCAGCATATTCGTGTGCAAATGGCCGGGAACGAACATGGTATTGTGCAAAACCTTATAGACAGAAACCGTCGATTCTACTGTTGCCGCAAACCCGGCGATGGCCCATCCTGCTATTCCACATAAAAACATCAGGGGAATAATATTCCATTTAATTTTTGAATGATAAAACTGAAGAATCACACCATAGATGGTGATGATGCTTGCAGGTATCGCGCTTAAAAAATTAATGATTTGTCCGGAAAATTGTCTGGACACCGGATCTAAAAAATCCATATATAGGTTTTGAACCCAGGCAATTAGTATTACGAGGAAAGTGGCGTTCCAGAAATAGATCAATACTTTATCAACTTTCCATTCACGACCGGTAAACTCGGGCAGAATTTCATATATCCAGGCCACTCCGCAAAACAACGTAACACTGACAAACGTGTGGCCAAAAAAGAGCGTGATGTTTTGCAAAAGAAGCGGATCAAATTTTAAGGAAGGTTGTATAAACTGCAGCAGATACATGGCAAGCATCACAGCGCCGATGACAAACGCGAGTATTGCCGGAACAAGGCTTATTGTGGTAACCAGTACCATCGTTGGAAGCTCTTTCTTCACTTCTTTTTTTCTTAAATATTGCCATCCCAATAAATTGCTGAATCCGCCAAATTCTTTTGATAAACAATATAACAAATGCGCAATTCCAATAAGCCACGCGATGCCGAGGATGATCAGCGAAATAATGCTAACACCGGTGGACCAGGACAACCAGGTACCGCTTCTAAAAGGCAACGGATATAACAAAAACCAGCCGGCGCCAAATTTTCCAACCAGGATGCCAATCGTTAGACCAGCGATGGCAATTAAAAAAGTGAAATAAACAACATATCCAATCCTAATATTCAGTCTTGCATACCTGCTGATCAAATACCATATAATGGCAAATGCAAAGCTGAACATCAACACGGTCATGCCAAGGCCATGAAGCGTCATCAACGAATAGAAATCTGACAGGAAAAGTTTTTTCATTTCTGCCTGTCCGACTCGCATTAAAAATCCGAGAAAAATCAAGAATGGAAAAAGAACCAGGAAAGTGATGCTCCAGG
>JAICYZ010000262.1 GCA_025933935.1 Chitinophagaceae bacterium | reverse complement strand
GTAATGATTTCTACCTGGTCGCCACTCCGCAGTTTATGCCCGATCGGAACCAACTTATGATTCACTTTTGCACCAATGCATTTTTCGCCAATGGCGGTATGAACTGCAAATGCGAAATCCAATGCAGAAGCGCCGCTTGGCAACATCTTAATATCTCCTTTTGGAGAATAAACATATATTTCCTCAGCTAAAAACGACAATTTAAAATCCTGCAGAAAATCTATTGAATTGGTATCCTGTGCTGCAAGCATATCACGTATTTGCTGAAACCATTTATCAAACCTGTTTTCCTCAGATGTGCCTTCTTTATATTTCCAGTGCGCGGCCAAACCTTTCTCAGCAATGTCATTCATTCGCTTCGTACGTATCTGCACTTCCACCCATTTTCCATGAGGGCCCATCACGGTTGTGTGCAGCGCTTCATAACCATTGCTTTTTGGATTGCTGAGCCAATCGCGAAGCCGTTCTGTCGAAGGGTTATATTCATCTGTAACCAAACTATATACTTTCCAGCAATCTTCTTTTTCGCGTTCAGGAGGGGAATTCAAAATAATCCTGATTGCGAAAAGATCATATACTTCATCAAACGAAACGCCCTTCTTTTTCATTTTGTTCCAAATGGAATGAATACTTTTTGGGCGGCCGTAGATTTCAAAATCAAATTTTCCATTGATCAGCTTTTCTTTTATTGGCCTGATAAAATCATTGATGTAGCGGGTGCGTTCTCTTTTAGTATTGGCGAGTTTTTCGGCAATATAATGATAGCTGTCCGGCTCCATGTATTTCATTGCCAGGTCTTCCATCTCGGTTTTGATGTTGTAAAGCCCCATCCGGTGAGCGAGTGGCGCATATACATAAACTGTTTCAGAAGCGATTTTCAATTGTTTTTCACGCTTCATGCTTCCAAGCGTGCGCATATTGTGAAGACGGTCTGCAAGTTTGATTAATATTACCCTCGGGTCATCGGTAAGCGTCAGTAAAATCTTTTTAAAATTTTCTGCCTGTTGAGACGAATTGGCATCGAGAACGTTCGATATTTTAGTGAGGCCATCTACAATTTTTGCTATTTCCGGTCCAAATTCACGCGAGATCATTTCAAGGGTAATGTCCGTATCTTCTACCGTATCATGCAGCAATGCACAGATCGTACTGCGCACACCAAGCCCGATTTCTTCCACACAAATCATTGCGACAGCGAGCGGATGTAAAATGTATGGTTCGCCACTTTTGCGCCGTGTTGTTTTATGAGCTTCTGCAGCTATTTCAAATGCAACCCTTACCTGTTCTTTACTTCCGGGTTTTAATTTTGGTTTTAATGCCCTTAATAATGCGCGGTATTTACGAAGAATTTCTTTTTTTTCTTCTTCTTCGTTCATTGTGTACTTTGGGATGTCGAGCGTGTTCTCCATTAACTACGAATTTACACAAGAATTAAATGGAAAAAATAAAATTGCAGAACGACAGTGCAGATTTAAAATTTATTTTTTGTTAAAAAACAGAGCATCTTATTGTAAATGAAAATGCAAAAGGGTTACAAATTTGCTCAAATATTATAAAGCCGAAAATTAGAATATTGATTATTTATGCGTTTACTGGTGGAAGGTTTTTAAGCAACGTATGTCATAAAAGAAACGAAAGATTCTCATCATCTTTTATTTCTCTTTTTATAAAATTTGTTTCTTCATTTTGATTGTAAAATAGAGCACCTTGCTCTTTTCCAAAATATTTCAGCAGATTATTTTCCAGTTGCAAGCCAGTTCCTTCAGGCAAAGCCACAATTGGAATTCCCGGATTCATCTGCAGAAATTCTTCCAATCTTTCGTCACGTGTTTCACCATTAAATCCTTCCATTTTTTTATTGAAATAATGGGGGTTTATCTGGAAAGGAAATAATCCAAGAGCATTAAACGACTTTGGTTCAATGATGGGCATATCATTGGTGGTGCCAATTGTAGGGCCAAGAATATTAGAGCCGGCGCTCCATCCAATGTAAGGCACGCCGTTATTGACTTTATCACGAATCAACTCTAATAAATTCAAATCATAAATATCATGCAATAACTTAAAAGTATTGCCACCACCCACCATGATTGTATCGCAATTGTCAATTAATGATTTTGCAGTTTGCGGAAATGCAATTTCAATTTTATAAGATAAATCTTTTAAAGAATCCATCACATGGAGCCCATATTCTTCATACTTATTGTCTGCTGTAGCGAAAGGAATAAATGCAATATTTGTGGCTTTACTGCCAAGAAAATTTTTAATAACAGGAAGATTTGTTTCAAGATATTCAGCGTTGCCCGAGCGGGAACTGCTGAATGCCACGATTCGTATTAAAGACATGATGAATTGTTATATTGTTATATGCTTGGATTGTCGTATTGTTTAACAAACCTTCAACTATTGAAGAATCGCATTAATTTTATCCAATTCCTCTTTTGTAAAATCAATATTTTTTATTGCCTCCACCGCATCTGTTACCTGTTTTATTTTACTTGCCCCAAGAATCACAGAAGTGATTCTTTTATCTTTTAAAATCCAGGCAAGCGCCATTTGGGCAAGCGACTGGTTTCTGTTTTTAGCAATTTCATTTAGATTTTTTACTTTTTCAATTACTTCAGGAGTTACCTGCGATTCAGTAATCGCACCGTTTTCAAGGTGGCGCCCAACTCTCGAATCTTCAGGAATTCCATGCAGATATTTGTTGGTAAGCAGCCCTTGGGCCAATGATGAAAAGGTAATACAACCTACTTTTTCATTTTCCAAAACATCTAATAATTTATCTTCCACCCATCGGTCGAACATCGAGTAACGCGCCTGGTGAATCAAACACGGAGTACCGAGTTCACGCAACATGTCAATCGCCTTTTTTGCTTCATCAGCCTTATAATTTGAAATGCCCACATACAATGCTTTTCCCTGCCGGACGATCAGATCCAGTGCTGTTATCGTTTCTTGCAAAGGTGTTTCAGGATCAGGCCTGTGATGATAAAAAATATCGACATAGTCAAGTCCCATTCTTTTCAGACTTTGATCAAGACTTGAAACCAAATATTTTTTAGAACCAAAATCTCCATAAGGGCCGTTCCACATTTTATAACCGGCTTTGGATGAAATAATCAGTTCATCGCGATACGGTTTAAAGTCTTCTTTAAATAATTTTCCAAATGTTTCTTCAGCAGCGCCGGGAGGAGGACCGTAGTTATTTGCCAGGTCAAAATGAGTAATGCCATTATCAAATGCAGTATGCAATATTTTCCGGCAATTCTCCAGGTCATCAATCTTCCCGAAATTGTGCCATAAGCCTAAAGAAATTAAGGGCAATTTCACGCCACTGTTACCGCAGCGGCGGTATTGCATCTTTTCATAACGGTTTTCAGTTGGTATATATCTCATCATTTTTTTGTTTCATTAAAATATTCAACAAAACTAATAAACTCAATCATAAGTGTGTCAGGCATAAGAGCACAAACGAATTTTTATTTTTGAAATTAATACACATTATCTGCCGAAATCGTTTTCCAAGAGAGCAATAAATAATGCAGATTCTTGTTTTTTAAGAATAGTTGCTGACTCAGGTTTTCTTTCTTTGCGATTGAAAATGCAAAGTGTCTTTCCTGTTTGTGACGAAAGGTCAATCGAGCTACTGATCATTTTCCTAAAAAATCTCTGTTAAAAGCATAAAGAGAGGAAGGTGAATTAAAATGCGCCGTATGCTGCTTTTGTTCCGCCCAATACATTGGATTCTGAAATCCTTCTGTTTTTGCTTTTACGTAATTTATTTTTATTTTTACACGTAAAATATTGAGGTAATGAACACTAAACTCACTTTGAATATAGACGACCATATTATCGAGGATGCAAAATTGTATGCAAAGAACAACAGGGTTAGCCTTTCAAAATTGATTGAAAATCATCTGAGGTCATTAACTAAAAAAAATCCTGATAAATCTCCAATCAGCCCCCTTGTTGAAAGCCTTACAGGTGTAATTTCTTCTAAAACTGATGACTATAAAAAAGAGTATGCTGATTATCTTTCCAAAAAATATTTTTAATGGATAAATTACTGGTAGACACCGATATCGTAATAGATCTTCTTTCTAAAAGAAAAGAATTTTATGAGGATGCTCAACAATTATTTACTCTTTCCGATTTTAAGAAAGTAAAACTTTATGTTTCATCACTCACCGTTGCAAATTCGCACTATTTATTGTCAAGAGAAAAAAGGTCAGAGGAAGCCATAAAAATTTTAATAAAATTCAAAATTTTAGTTTCAGTCTTACCGATGAATAATAAAATCTTAGAATTGGCACTCGCCTCAGATTTTAAAGACTTCGAGGATGCAATTCAATACCATACTGCGCTGGAAAACCATCTTGATATAATTATAAGCCGCAATAAAAAAGATGTTAAAAGTTCTGTTCTTCCGGTATTAACGGCAAAAGAATATCTGTTAATGAGCAAATAAACAGAGGAATAAAATTTACAATTTTATCTCTTCATTATTTTTATCATAAAAATGAAATTCGGTCAGATGGTAGTTGGTATTTGGCCGCACTTTTATTTTTTGTTTAAATTTCATGCTCCATTTGAAACGCTTTGAGAAAAGGCCTTTTGTAAGATATGCATAAAGAATCGGATGCACTTCGATGGTTAATCCGCTATGTTTTTGCATAATCAGGTAACTCAAATTTTTCTCAATCTCATCTTCCAACACCAATGTTGAAGAAATTTTTCCGGTGCCCTCGCAACTTGGACAAACTTCCATCGTATTGATGTTTGTTTCCGGCTTCATCCGCTGCCGTGTAATCTGCATGAGGCCAAATTTGCTGATGGCAAGAACGGCATGTTTTGCGCGGTCTTTTCGCATAAACTGGTCCATTTGTTCAGCCAGTTGTTTTTTATGTTCCGGAAGTTTCATGTCGATGAAATCTACCACAATGATTCCACCAATATCGCGCAGTCTAAGCTGCCGTGCTATTTCCGCAGCTGCTTCAATGTTTGTTTCAAATGCATTTTGTTCCTGGTTATTTCCTACACTTTTGTAACCGCTGTTTACATCGATTACGTGCAATGCTTCCGTATGCTCGATAATGAGATAAGCGCCGCTGGGAAGATTAACAGTTTTGCCAAAAGACGCTTTTACCTGCCGCGTGATTCCATAAGAATCAAAAATGGGCGATCCATTGCTGTGAAAAGAGAGTATATCGGTTTTTTCGGGCGCTATGCGCTGCAAATAAGTTTTCGTATCG
>JAICYZ010000214.1 GCA_025933935.1 Chitinophagaceae bacterium | reverse complement strand
TGCTAATTTTCATATGCGTGCAGATGCAATCGATTTTATTGACTTTCATGTAATTGACAGAATCGAAGGATTGATCCAACAGATTGGACAAAAAGAAGAGCTGATTCAATTAAGGATGCGTGCAAACAGATTGAAGAATAAGCTGGAGGATATTGATAGGGAAATGTTCCGGCACCTGGAGCAACAAATCAGCAGATCAAAACACAAGGGATTTGTTCTCCGGAAAATTATTGACGGCTTTTTTAAAGCTTGCTATGATTATATCGGCGATGAGGATACAGGCGGCTACGATAATTTTGATATTTTCTTAAACAGGCTTTTATCAACCAGTACCATTCATGACGTAACACACGAATTGGAACCTGAAATGGTGTTTTATCAAAAAACTCCTGGCAGGATAATCGTTGAATTGAGCAAAAGCTTGAATCAGAATGATGTGTTCTTTGATATTGGTTCCGGCGTTGGCCAGGTGGTAATTCTCGTAAATATAATGTGTGATGCGAAAGCGATTGGAATTGAATTCGAACCATCATTTTGCAATTACGCCGATTCGGTAGCATCAAAGTTCGACCTGGTTCATGTTCAATTCATTAATGAAGATGCAAGAAAGGTTGATTATTCAAAAGGATCGGTATTTTTTCTATATACACCTTTTATCGGAAAAATGATGCAGGATGTGTTGGCATTGCTTCGAAAAGTATCGCTTAAGAACGTAATAAGAATATTTTCTTACGGACCTTGCTCAAGGATCATTGCTCAAGAGAACTGGCTAACTTGTAGAAATGGAAATGCAGATGGTGTTTATAAACTTTATGAGTTTCAAAGTTTTGCTAGAGACAATTTTTTTTGAAAAAATATGTCGTTACTTTATTTTCAAATATAAAAGTGCCAAAAAGATTGAAAGTACGGTAGAGTTTTTTAGCACGAGTGACTTGTTGAATCAATCATTATAAAAAAAATTATGGAAAAGAAATTAAAAAGAAGAATAGACTTGTTAACTGCTTATGCCATTTTCACTCTTTTGATTTTTGGGTATATGTCATTTAGTTCTTTCAGGAAAACTGCCAATACAGAAAAAATGGATGAACTGACAGTGAAGCGAATCAATGTGGTTGGAGAAGATGGGAGTTTGCGAATGGTTATCAGCAACGAAACAAGGCAACACCCCGGAAGGATAGCCGGCAAGGATTTGGCAAAAAGAAAAAGACCCGCGGGGATCATCTTTTTTAATAATGACGGCAATGAATGCGGAGGTTTGATATTTGAGGTACATGATACGGGTAAAGTGATCAATTCAGGAATGTCATTTACAATGGATAATTATAACAACGACCAGGTAGTGCAGATCGTTAATTCAGAAGAATATGCAGATGGAAAAGGTAATGTAAGAAGAGGGCTGGTGATTAATGAATTTCCGAAAGGTAGCAGTTTACCTGCCTTCATGAATAAATATGAAGCGATAAAAAAAATTAAAGACACTACATTACGTAAACAAAAAATGGACGATCTGATGTTTTTCGAAGGAAGCAGGAGAAGATTGTTTATCGGGCGCACACTAAATAACCAATCCGGTCTTTTTCTTTATGATTCTGCCGGCAAACCGAGAATGGAAATATATGTAGATAACACCGGATCACCGCAGATAAAAGTGCTTGACGCCAAGGGGAATTCCAGGAATGTTTTACTCAAATAATCTGTGATTTTGATCCGCTCTCGCACGGGTTTCTAAAGCTGTGCATTAAGGCTGATTTTCAACGATAAAAGATGCGAAAATTAAAAGTTTGATTTTACTAAGGATATAAAATAACGAGCAGCTTCAAATTATGAGATCTGCACCAGATGTACGTGAGACGGTTTCCGACTTATACGCGTGATCCACCTTTATTCGATTTCTCTCTCGCAGAAGCATCTGTTACATGATCCATTGACTTTAGTTTATCTCTTAAAAACTGTTTTTTGCTGTAGAGGCACATGGATAACAGGAACTTCTTTGGAAGCGACTGCTCCGTATCTGCCGCCTGCCCAAATGTTATAGCCTGCTGCGCGATTTTCACTCCAGGTCAAATAATGAAGGGTGAACGGCTGTATGTTATTTTGGGCAAAAGTCAGATTGAATTCTATTATATGAGGACTTCCGTTTTTTAATGCTCCCGTAAAGGGAATTACCGGGCCGCCATCCTGTTGATAAGTGCCAGTAACGGCTGTCAAGTAAGGGGGCAAATTCGTAATCTGTCCTAGAGTCAATGTTCCATTCCATCCATCGTGATCCATGCGCCACGTCCCTTTCCATTTTGCCGGGTCAAAACTGGTAGCAGGTGTTATACTAAACAAGTTGGTTGAAACGTATAAACCGTAATCCTTTCCTTCCCAGGTCGTAAAACCTGCACCCTGAGTCACATCTGCGCCAAAAAAGTCAATGACGTAATTTTGACCCTGTGTACCGCTAGGATCCGGGTCATTGCCATCCTGCTGTACCGTCGAAATTCCACGATCGCCATCCACGAAACTCCCGTTAAGCACATGTGCACTCCCGTTGCCATCGTAAAAATGTCCAAGGCGGGTCTGGCTGTTATTTTCATTGGTATATCTTCGAATAATCAGGGTGGCCGGCCGGCCATCAAGGTCCATGTGCCAGTAGCCGACCGCCCTCCCCTTGATGCAAGGAGATTCCGGATGTCGAACGGCAGTAACGATAGAACCACTTTTAAAACAGTGTGATGCGCAATCGTAGGAGATGCGGTCAAAATCAGCGCCACCCCATGAATTTTTAATATAAAAAATCTGTGCATCACGATCATAACCCACGACCAAAATACAATGAGAATTGCCACCTGCTGTTGGATCGTACTGCCAAATTCCATTTTTATCTGCAGTTGTATAAAGATCCATATCCATAATTATTTCGTGACCGGATGAAATATAATTTTCGAGATTAGAGGCTGTCTGCCACTCGCCGCCGGATAGCCGGTGGTAACTTTGAATACCATATTTTGCATTTTGTCTGGCGACGTCGGCAATATACTTTCGATCATATTCAAAAGAATCAACCTGCTGTTGTGTTACCTTATTTGCAGCCGGGTCACCCTGCCAGTTCAGGTCGCCTGCCTCCGGAATAGAAATTCTAAGCGCATTCATTCCCCCTCCGTCGAGATAACTGCAATCCGTTTCTAATGGAATGGCAAAGTTGATCGCGGAAGTTAAACCTCCCGAATTTCCCCCTCCCCAATAGGACGACTGGTTCTCATATTGATATTGTCGCGGATAATCCAGGGAACTCGATTTGTACATATGCCAGAAAAACTGCTCAGAAAGATCCAGTTCAAGGCCTAAATCCCGCTTGTAGCGTGCTTCAATTGCAGCAACCATTGCAAAGCAGGAACAAGTATCCCTGTCCTTTTGATTCCTGATCGGCGTCTGAAAGGAATTCCACACAACCTTTGCGGGTGTTCCCGTAGGAAAAAGAGGATTCAAAAACCCTTTGATTTTATTGGTAAAGGCATTCACCAGCGCCGTCTTTTCACTGGCTAAAGTAGTCGCAACTTCATGCTGTGGAGCCGGATGACGACCGGCAACCTGGAAAATGTCTGCCAGCTTTTGTTGTCCGTTGCTATCGGTGAAATAATAGCTTCCGAATTTGGGGGTTGTTTCCATAATATCTACTTTTTATTTGTTTGTTGTAGTATTGATCCGGCTTTTCTGATAAAATAACAGCAGCTCAGATTTTGCTTTGAACCGGCTCTTTTCAAAAAAGAATATTCAGAAATGCCATCCTCACTTCCAGGGATTATTATCGAAGACCAAATACCAACATTTATCTGAATAAAACCTTCAAAGTCCCAGACATTAAATATATTGACCCTTTGAATAATTCACAGCTGCTTAAAAAGTCGACTAAATGATAATTCGATAAACATTTGACGTTAACAAGATTTCTGTGACGGTGCTGCCTTGCATCTTATACCGTTGTTGGCATTGCTCCTGTTTGCTTTAACAATTAGGATTTTACAGTAGATCCTCAATCAGCGCGATCTTCTTACAACTCGATATAAATGAAAATTTATTTTTTTATTGGTTAAAACAGGATTTAAAAAAATAATTGTGCTTAAGAAGAAAGCAAGTCATCAGGGAGTAGGAATAAGATTTTGAAATGTAAGGTAAAGGTTTAGTCAGAAATATAATCGATATTTTGTGTCAAATTACCATGACACTCATTTTGCTAATTTCCCGGATCTGATACTAATTTTGATAATTTAACCATTAAAATGTACTATTCTAGGATTTAAAAAAATTGGCGTCAAAATGAATAGTACCAAAACTTCCTTTTCCGCTCATGCGCAGCTTTCCAAACCTGTCCATCAGGTTCTTTTATTTTCAAATTATAAAAATGTCAAAAAATTAAAACCAATATTCTAGTAAAAGTATAAGTAACGGGTAGTGTCAAGACGTGACACCTGCGGGGTTGGCGATCATTCAACTAACTCCTTCTTTTAAGATAGATACCTTTCCTATAAAAGTTGAAATTGATTGGAAAACATCCTCAGAATGTTTCGGCAATAATGTAGATATTAGTCGCACAAAAAAGATCATGTAGCATTTGCGTCACGCAGATTTTAGGACGCATGCACCAGCTTACTTAAGTTCAATTTATTAGGGGTCTGCGAAAAAAATAAGCGTTAAAAATAATTGTATGAGTAACGGGCAGTCCCTAGAACCAATTATCGGCAGAAAAAAAATGACTCGTAACAACACGGGCGGCAGCTGAAGATTATTAATCCATTGGTCGCCGTGAAGGTTTTCGTCTTATTAAAGAATCTTTTGGATATTTTGCTTCCATTTCCTTGCGAATATTCTCACTCCAGCTGACAACTTTGTTTTTTTGAGCATCGGAAAGAATGGCATCTTTGTGAATAAGCGTATAAGACGAAAGAGGCATATCGCCTTTATCAATTTGCTTTTTTATTTCTTCTATTTTATCATACTGTCTCGCCAGCGGATAGGTTGCAAATTCATTGAGGTTAAAGGAACTTTTTCCATCCTTAACATGATTGGCTAAGAACCAGGCAACCGGTTGAATATTATTATACCATGGATAGCGTGTGTTATTACTATGGCAATCCTTACAGGCTACAGAAAGTATTGAATCTACATCAGCAGGAATAGGATATAGCGTAGAAATGTCGGCAGGCTGAGGGCCGGGATGGATATTTTTTTCCGGTCTTATAAATTGTATTACCACAAAAATGATCAATAAAACCAACAGTATTTTTTTTATCATAGCAAATTCATTTGTTTCGCGAAAAGATTAAAAAAAGGACATTCATGATATTCGTGTCATTTCAAAAAAAAATACCAATACTATATCATTTTCTCCAAAAAGAATAAATTATAATTGTCGGAAAAATTTTTATCCTATGAAAATAGCTTATGAAAAGAACTGGTTTACATTATACCGAGGTGTAAGTTGTGAAAGTTTTGTAACCGAATGATTTTTCAACACGTACTCGATCTCATGCTTATCTCAATAATCTTTCAACTTCAGTTCCTTGTCTTTAAACTGATTGAATAACATATTCGTGAGAAGTGGAAAAGACATTAATTTGAAAACCTGGCTCCTCAGCCAGATGCCGAAATTACTTTTGGGAACAAAAGATTTTGCAAACGATTGTGCCGATTTTTGTTTTTTGTCAATAAACGGTTTGAAGATATTTTCATATTGTGCAAAAGCAGGTTTGTAATTTCCGTTTGCAAGCTTTAATTCGCCGGCAAGAATATAGGCACCGACCATGGCAAGCGTTGACCCTTTGCCTGATAACAATGACGGACAATAACAGGCATCGCCTACCAAAGAAATTCTTCCGTTACTCCAGTTTTCCATCTTGATCTGACTAATAGAATCAAAATAAAAATCGGAAGTTTTTTCAATGTTTGAAAGCAATTCGTCGCATTTCCACCCAACATTCATAAACTCATCTTTCAGGATTTGCTTTTGTTTTTTAATATCGTGATAGCCATAATTTAATTTTTCTGGCGATCGGAAAATGAAGAACGTTGCCGTTTTTTCTTTGCCGATCGTATATACAGCCACTTGCTTGTTGGGCACGTTGAACATTGAAAATGCACGGCCTTCATTTATAAAATCATCAGTTGTAAATGAAGAAGTATAGTAGCCGTAATATTTTTCAAATTGAGATTCATTTCCAAAAACCAAATTTCTTGCATTAGAATGTAATCCGTCTGCACCAACAAGGAGGTCAAAGGAACGGGTAACGCCGCTTTTAAGAACGACTTGTACCTTTTCTGCATCCTGTTGAATTTCCGTTATCGTGTCACCAAAAATAATCTCAGTTTCTTTGTCAAGACTATCGTATATAACTTTTGCCAGGTCGCTGCGAAGTAAGGTAAATGCCCTGTTATTAAGCGCCTGCTTGATTTTTTGATAGTTCATACTACCATGTTGATTATTGTCTTTGTCAACAAAAGCAATTTCAGAAATATTAAGGTCGGCCTTTTCCAGGGCGGGTATAATGCCCATTTTTTCAGCTACATCAAATCCGGCACCCATAAAATCAATTGCATAGCCTCCTTCACGTAAAGTTGGTGAAATCTCAATTATTGTTGGATTAAAACCAAATTTCTTTAACCAAAAGGCAAGTGT
>JAICYZ010000153.1 GCA_025933935.1 Chitinophagaceae bacterium | reverse complement strand
CTGTTGTCTTATTTTTTTTTTCTTGTATGAAAGAAATGGCTGTTTTTTCAAATAGCCATTGTTCATAAACCTAACCGTTTTATTATTGATCTGATACTAAGATTGTAAAGAAAAAAATATTATTGTAAAATATTTGTTGTAAAAATAGCCTAACTGTATCAACAGGTAATTAAGGTTTTTATCAATATTTAATTTAAAAAAAACAAAAAATATCCTGGCTTCTTATTGTTTTATATTGATAATCGGTTGAATATCCGTTTGCGGAATTCAACAAATTTAATAATCAGATTTCAAAAGAGTTTTAAAGAAAGTGGTTAAGTTGTAAAGAGTACCTTTCAAATGTTGCGGTCTGCAGGTGAATTTTAAAGATTTGTAAGACCCTGGTTGTAATGTCACAGGGGTTTTCTTCCCGTAAATAACGGCTTTATTACGGATTTTCTCCGCTTATTATTCGCTCTCTGAAAGCGAATTACAACCGAATTACAACCGAATTACAACCGAATAAGTAGCGAATTACAACATGAGGAGACAACTGAAAAAACCGAAAATAATACTATGTCTTAAAAACCGAAAATAATCTGAAATGACTAGAAAATAATCTGAAATGAGACCAGCTCCGCATCAATTCATTCTGCCGGCAAAATGAAATGTCGATGCTTCTTTCGCTGTGTTCTTGCAAAATATTATTTTGGAGAACTCCGATAAATATTTTAAAACCCCGTAACTTTATTTTCAGGAGTGATTTTAGAATTAACGCAATTAAAGAACATAATGACAAAGGAGAATCAAAATGAAAATCCGGATCATGAAACCGTCGGTTCTAAATCAGGCAATCAGCGAATCATCGTCATTGGTGCGTCTACAGGTGGATTTGAGGCTTTTAAAAAAATAATAAAAACTTTACCCCCCGATTTTGATGCTTCTATTTTTATCGTATGGCACATGAGCCCGGATGTTCGCGGAATATTACCCAGCGTTATCATAAGGTAAATAAGATTTATGCGGCGCATGCTTACGATAAAGAAGAAATTTTACCCAACCGCATTTATATTGCTCCACCAGATCATCATTTACTGCTGGAAGAAGGCTACGTGCGGGTTACACATGGGCCGAAAGAAAACCGGTTTCGCCCGGCGGTGGACCCGCTTTTTCGCTCGGCGGCTTATACCTACGGCAACCGCGTTATCGGCGTTATTTTATCCGGCGCCCTGGATGACGGAACCGCCGGCTTATGGGCTGTAAAACATCACAGTGGCATAGCGGTTGTACAGGATCCGAACGATGCAGAAGTTTCCTCAATGCCTGAAAATGCGCTGGAACAGGTGCACGTAGATTATATAGCGCCGGTTAATGAAATAGGAGCGCTGCTCGTTCGCCTTTCAAAAGAAAAATTACCTGAAAAAACGGAGGTTATGAATGATGAACAAACAAAAAAAGAAATAAAGGTGGCGAAAGAAGATGGCGCACTTGAAGTGGGCTTATTCCAAATGGGGCAACTTAGTCCCTTTACCTGTCCTGATTGCCATGGAGTAATGGCAAAATTTACCAGTGGTAAACTGACCCGTTATCGTTGCCATACAGGCCACGCTTTTTCCATGGATACTTTAGTGGCGGCGCTTACAGAAAAAATTGAGGACAATTTGTATAATGCTATTCGTGGCATCGAAGAAAGCATCATGCTCCTTAACCATATCGGCGATCATTTTGCAGAAATAAATAATCCCAAACTTGCAGCCCTGTATTTTAAAAAAGCCCAGGAAGCAGAAGCACGGGCAAATATGGTGCGGCAAACGGTATTAAGCCATGAGAAATTAAGCAAAGACATTATGAAACAGGAGGCGAAGGAAATTGAAAATGAAATTAAAATATAGTATTCATTTTGAAAAATATGAGTAACCCCGGGAAAGACAAAAAAGACCCTGTAAAACAACTGCAGGAAAAACCTGGAAAAAATGAATTTTTGATCGTAGGCATCGGCGCTTCTGCCGGTGGCATACAAGCCTTGCACGAATTTTTTAAAAATGTGCCGCCCGCTTCAGGAATGGCTTATGTAGTGATACTTCATCTTTCACCCGATCACGACAGCAGTCTTGCACAGGTGCTGCAACAGGTTACTAAAATTCCGGTAACGCAGGTAACAGAAAAGGTACGCATTAAGCCAAATCAAATTTATGTGGTTCCGCCAAACCGGCACCTTACCATGAAAGACAGCCATATCATTGTTTCGCCCAATACGCTGGTAGAAGACAGACGTGCGCCGGTAGATCTGTTCTTTCGCACGCTGGCAGATGAAATGGGGCCAAGAGCCGTGTGCGTAGTGCTTTCAGGAACCGGGGCCAACGGCTCTATGGGTTTAAAAAGAATAAAAGAAAGAGGCGGAACTACCTTTGTGCAAAATCCACGCGAGGCCGAATTTAATGAAATGCCGCGCCATTCCATCGCTACTGATTTGGTAGATGAGGTATTGCCGGTAGCGGATATTCCCGCCAAAATAACGGCTTATAAAAACAGCATGGGCACGGTGGAAATAGCAGAAGAAGCAGAAAAAAGGCCGGAAGACCAACAGCAGGCATTGCGCGGAATATTTACACTCTTAAGGACTAAAACAGGCCATGATTTTTCAAACTATAAGCACCCTACTTTATTAAGGCGCATTGAGCGCCGTATAAATGTACACAACCTGCCCGATTTGCCCGCATATTCAAAATATATTCGTGAAAACCTGGAAGAAACCACGGCCTTATTAAAAGACCTGCTCATTTCCGTTACCAATTTTTACAGGGATAAAAAAGCATTTGATGTAATTGAATCGGAAGTGCTTCCACTCATTTTGAAACAAAAAACCGGTGAAGATGAGATAAGGATATGGGTAGCCGGTTGCGCCACCGGTGAAGAAGCGTATTCCATCGCGATGCTTTGTGCCGAAAAAATATCAGACATTGCTGATGCGCCCAAAGTACAAATATTTGCAACGGACATTGACGAATCTGCCATTGCCCATGCAAGGGATGGATATTATACGCTAAATGATGCCGCAGATGTATCGCCTGAAAGGCTGCGCCGGTTTTTTAATAAAGAAGCAGATGGCTACCGGATAAAAAGAGAAATACGCGAAACGGTGATGTTTGCCTTTCATAATTTTCTTAAAGACCCGCCTTTTTCACGCCTTGATTTAATCAGTTGCAGAAATGTAATGATCTATCTCAACCGTTCAGCACAGGAAAGAGTGATGGAAACTTTTCATTTTGCATTGAATCCGGGCGGCTACCTGTTTTTAGGCTCTTCAGAATCGGTGGATGGAGCGTCCGATTTATATGCACCTTTCAACCGGGATTATCATATTTTTCAAAGCAGGCAGGTAGCGGCAAGAACCTATCCCGTGCCGGAAACTACGCAGTCTCTGCATGTTGACCGGTTCAAAATGAATCAACAGCTAAACCAGCAGCCGGCAGCTAAAACGCAGAAGCGCATCACGTTTGGCGAACTGCACCAGCAACTGTTAGAACAATATGCGCCGCCATCGGTGGTAATAAATGAGGAATATGACATTGTTCATCTTACAGAAAAAGCAGGAAAATACCTGCAGATCGCCGGGGGCGAAATTTCACAGAATCTTTTAAAACTGGTGAAGCCGGAACTGAGGCTGGAACTTCGTTCTGCATTATATCAGTCAATGCAGCGACAAACTGCTGTTGAAGCAAGAGGTTTAAAAGTAAGCGTGGGCGACAAAACGGAAACCATTAACATTCATGTGCGGCCGGTATTGCGCCCCGGTGATATGGCAAGAGGTTATATACTGGTGATCTTTGAACCCACAGTAAACGAAGAAAAAAGCGGGATTTTGCTTTCGTCAGATGAGCCTTTGGCAAAACAATTAGAGGAAGAATTAACACGGCTAAAGTTACAATTGCGTTCATCCGGCGAGCAGCACGAGTTTCAGTCAGAAGAATTAAAAGCCTCCAATGAAGAACTGCAGGCAATGAATGAAGAGCTGCGTTCTGCCGCAGAAGAACTGGAAACCAGCAGGGAAGAATTGCAATCAATCAATGAAGAACTGCGCACGGTAAACCAGGAATTGAAAGTAAAGATTGAAGAGGTTACGATTACAACCGATAATCTTCGAAACCTGGTCAATTCAACAGATGTTGGCACCATATTTCTTGACCGCAGTTTCAGGGTAGTGTTGTTTACTCCGGCCGCCCGCAATATTTTTAACCTGATACCCGGAGATTACGGAAGGCCGCTTTCTGACATTACCGGCAGCCTTGAATATGATCGTCTTTTAGACAAAGCTGCAATGGTATTGGAAAAACTGGTGGAATTTGAAACGGAAGTACATACAAAAAATAATAGTTTTTACCTGATGCGCATCACGCCTTACCGCACAGATGAAGACCGTATCAAAGGCGTGGTGATCACCTTTTTGAATATTACAGAACGCAGGAAATCGGAAGATGTATTACGCGCGGCAGAAGAAAAATACCGCAGCCAACAGGAGCATGATGTGGAGAAACGTACAACAGAATTAGAAAACAGCAAGGACCAATATTCAACCCTTGTAGAGAACACGCCGGACGTAATTACCCGATGGGATAAAAATTTAAAACTGGTATTTGCCAACATGGCTTTTGAAGGTAAAATGGGCGTAAGCAACAAAAATCAACTGGGCAAGACCTTCAGAAAAATGGGACAGCCGGATGAAATTTCCATTCCTTACATGAACAGCCTGCGCAAAGCATTTGAAACCGGCGAAACTATAGAACATTTCAATGTTTTTCCAACACCAAATGGAGAAGCGCAGTTTTATTCCCGCATCACGCCCGAAAAAAATGCGGCAGGTGAAATAGAAACGGTGCTGAGCACTGCAAGAGACATCACAGATATAAGAAAAGCAGAGCACGATGTGTTGAGCCTGAAAGAAGAACTTGCACAACGGGCTACCGATAGATATTTGGAGCTTTTCAATTCTATTGATGAAGGATTTTGCATTATTGAAGTGTTGCTTGATAAAAATGAAAAGCCTTGCGATTACCGTTTCCTGGAAGCCAACAAAGCTTTTGAAAAACAAACAGGCCTGACAAATGTTATTGGCAAAACCATGAAGGAAATGGTACCAAAGCATGAGCATTACTGGTTTGATATTTATGGAAAAGTAGCAAAAACCGGAGAACCCGCCCGCTTTGAAAATGAAGCCAAAGCCCTTGGAGCCTATTACGAAGTGTACGCATTTCCTGCTGGCAAAAATCTGGTTGCCGTATTGTTTAATAACATTATCGAACGCAAAAAGGCAGAAGAAGCGTTGCGCATATCAGAAGAACGCCTTCGGGTAACTATGGAAAGCGCTGTAGATTATGCCATTATTACTACCAATACAGGCGGAATCATTGAAGGATGGAACACGGGGGCCGAACGAATTTTTGGTTATAAAGAGAAGGAAATAAAAAGTAAATCTGCAGATATTATTTTTACAACCGAAGACAGGGAAAACAATGTTCCTGATAAAGAAATGAAAACAGCCCGTGAAAAGGGGCATGCGGAAGACGAACGCTGGCATCGCCGTAAAGATGGCTCCAGGTTTTATGCCAGCGGTGTTATGCGGCCGATTTACAATCCTGAGTTATCAGGATATGTAAAGGTTGTCCGCGATATGACGGAACAACGAATGGCCGAGGAACAATTGAGAATATTTGAAGAGCGTTACCGGATCGCGCTCGAATCTGCCCAAATGGGCGCCTGGGATTGGAACGTGCAGGAAGACAAGGTGGTATGGAATGAACAACACTATCTTATATTAGGTGTAAAACCGGACAATAAAGGAAAAACAGAAAATTATTTCTTACAGTTTGTGCATCCGGAGGATAAAGAATGGGTAGCTGCCGAATTAATGAAAAAAGCCAATAGTGGAGGCATTTTTAATGCAGATTTTCGTATTATCAGGGCCGATAATCATGAAATAAGATGGATGACCGGCTTTGGGAATACTGTAAAAAAAGAAGAAGGCAAAGCGGTGCGAATGGTAGGTGTCATGTTTGACATTACTGAACGCAAACAGCTTGAACAGCAAAAAGAGGAATTTATCAGCATTGCCAGCCATGAATTGAAAACGCCGGTTACCAGCATAAGCGTATATGGCGAATTGCTGCAGGAAATGATCGAAAACAACCAGAGCGAAAATACAAAACCCTTCATACAAAAATTGAACCTGCAGATCAATCGTTTGAAAGATCTCATTAAGGATCTGCTGGATACTACCAGGATCAGCGAAGGCCAGCTTCCATTAGATTATGAAGAGTTTAATCTCATTGAATTAGTACGCCAGCTAACAGAAGATATTCAACATTCGTCTAATGATCACCATCTGTTATTCGAATGTGATGATACCATAATTATAAATGGCGACAAAAAACGGATAGAACAGGTAATTACCAATCTCATCTCCAATGCGATCAAATATTCTCCCAATGGTGGAGAAATAGCCATTACCTGTAAGACGTTTGAAAAGGAAGTAAAAATAAGCGTAAAAGATGAGGGAATTGGCATTACAAAAGATGCGCAGGAAAAACTTTTTAGCCGTTTTTACCGGGTACCGGAGGAAAAAAATACTTTTCCGGGTTGGGGTCTTGGTTTATACATAGCAGCAGGAATCGTTCAGCGCCATGGCGGCAAAATGAGTGTGGAAAGCATTCCGGGAGAAGGTTCCATTTTCTCCTTCACTGTTCCTTACAATAATAAAAATTGATACTTATGAAACGCATCATAATTGCAAATGGATGATCCGGCTATCCAGGATGTACTTGGAGTGGTTCTGAAACCTACCGGTAATGAAGCTACGACATTTACCGGTGCAACTGAAATTTTCAATAACCAATTCAGCGAACCCGATATTTTTATTATAGACAGACAGTTGCAAAATTCGGATGGATTAGACGTTTGCCGCTTCCTGAAAAACAGGGAGCAATTTGCATGCACGCCCGTAATTTTATTTTCAGCAGGAGGCAAGTTGCATGAAATGGCGAAAAAAGCCGGTGCGGATGATTTTATAGAAAAACCTTTTACGATTAAATCCCTATTGCAAATGATTGAAAAATACGTTGGTAAATAGTTCCGAAATAAGCGCATACCTCTCTTAAAATTATTTTATAAATCTTCACATATTTTTTTTGTTATTCAAATCATTCAGCCTACTTTTGCACTCCCAAAATAAAAGGGGAATAAAAAAAGTTCTTTAAAATGTCTCAGAGAATCAGGATAAAACTTCAATCTTACGATCACAATCTGGTAGATAAATCTGCAGAGAAAATTGTAAAGACAGTACGCAGCACAGGTGCAGTAGTAACAGGACCGATTCCTTTACCTACTCACAAGAAAATATTTACTGTTTTGCGTTCTCCACACGTAAATAAAAAAGCACGTGAGCAGTTCCAGTTGTGTACGCACAAACGTTTGTTGGATATATACACCAGCAGTTCAAGAACCGTAGATGCCCTTTCAAAACTGGATTTACCCTCAGGTGTTGATGTAGAGATTAAAGCATAAGTATTTTCGCAAAGGAAAAACTTAAAAGTTCTTATAAAAAATTGTAACACTCAAGTACCGGAATTCCAGTACCGCTGAGTATAATAAAATAGAAATGAAAAGTATTATTGGAAAAAAAGTTGGCATGACCAGCATTTTCGATAGTAATGGCAGGCAGACCGCCGTGACCATTATTGAAGCGGGGCCGTGCGTAGTTACCCAGAAAAAAACTGTAGAAACCGACGGCTACAACGCAGTCCAGATTGCTTTTGGAGATAAAAAAGAAAAGCATACCCTCCTCTCAGAAAAAAACCACTTTGCCAAAGCAAACACACCGGCAAAAAAATTCGTAAAAGAAATCCGCGATAGCGAAACAGACAAAAATGTTGGCGACACCATTGGAGTTGACATATTTGCCGAAGGCGATAAAATATCTGTCGTTGGCACCACCAAAGGAAAAGGTTTCCAGGGTGTTGTAAAACGTCATGGCTTTCATGGCGTCGGTGAGCAATCTCACGGACAGCACGACAGGCAGCGTGCCCCAGGGTCTGTAGGCGGCTCTTCTTATCCATCAAGAGTGTTTAAGGGGATGCGGATGGCAGGTCATATGGGAAATGACAAAGTGCAGATGAAAGGCCTTAAAATCGTAAAAATCTTCCCTGAAAAAAATTATTTATTAATTAGCGGTTCGGTTCCCGGCCACAACGGTTCAATCGTTTTAATCCAGAAATAATATGCAAGTAGATATAATTAATATAGAAGGACAGAAAACTGGCAGAACTATTGACCTGCCGGAAGAAATTTTTGGCGCAGAGCCGAACAGTCATGTGATCTGGCTTGCAGTAAAACAATATCTTGCTGCCCAGCGCCAGGGAACCAGTAAAGTGAAAACGCGTGCTGAAGTACACGGATCATCTAAGAAACTTCACAAGCAAAAAGGAACCGGTGGTGCACGTAAAGGTAATTTGCGCAACCCGTTGTACAAAGGCGGTGGTACTGTATTTGGCCCTAAACCCCATGGTTACGACATCAAAGTGAACCGTAAAGTCAAAGATTTGGCTAAAATCAGTGCACTTAGTGCAAAAGCAAAAGACAATAAAATCATTGTTGTGGAAGATGCTTCTGTACAAATGGAAAAACCTGCTACGAAACAATTCAACAAGATGTTTCTTACCATCAATGGCGAAAGCAGGAAATCATTATTCGTAATGCCTGAGTATAACGAAATCGTTTATAAGAGCTTCCGTAATGTGCCTTCGATTTGTGGTACTTTATTAAGCGATATTAATACCTATGATATTGTAAATGCAGATTCAGTAGTCTTTACAGAAAGCGCGGCAAAAATATTTGTAGAAGAAATTAAAGAAGAAAAAGAAGAAGCGCAAGCATAAGAAGGTGGTTCAGCAAACGAACAAATAATTAAAATTTTCAAATCAGAATAATGAAATCATCAGATGTTTTAATAAAGCCGGTACTTTCTGAGAAGGTAAATCGCCTTTCAGAAAAATACAACCGTTATACGTTTATCGTAAACAGGAAGGCTAACAAGCTTGAGATTAAAAAAGCGGTTGAAGAGTTTTACGGCGTGGGTGTGGAAGAGGTGAATACTTTGACAATGCCTTCTAAAGTAAAACAGCGTAATACAAAAGCAGGTTTACTTACAGGCCGCAAACCTGCCAAAAAGAAAGCAATCGTGACTGTATCTGAAGGCGATACAATTGATTTGTATGGCAATGTGTAGCAAGTAGATAGAAGCAAGTAGAAAGAATTAAGAATTATTAATTATAAAAAGATTGAGGTTTAGAAAACCAAAAATCGAAAATCGAAAATCATGGCTTTAAGAAAATACAAACCGACTACCGCAGGAACCCGCTGGAGAATTGGCAATGCCTATTCTG
>JAICYZ010000314.1 GCA_025933935.1 Chitinophagaceae bacterium | reverse complement strand
GGAATATCGCCCCCATTTATCCAAATAATATTCGGCTTATTTTTATAACGGTTGGCAAGCCACCCGGCATAAATTTTTGCCTGCTGCTGATTAACTTTCCCTTCCTTTACGTTATTCCCCCATACCGGCACGAGGCCAATATAAATTCCTTTTTCTGCTGCCTTATCAATTATGTAATCCACGTGATCCCAAAAATCATATTCACTTTCATTTGAAAAATGATTTCCAGGAGTAGTTTTTGGCGTAGCCACATTTCCATTTATCAAGGCGCTATCGCCATACACATTCACCTCCTTGGGCGAATGAACTACCATCACCTGGATTACATTAAAACCTTTTTTCCTTCGATCTTCCAAATATTTATCTGCTTCTTCACGATTCAATTTTAAAAACAACAGCCAACCTGTATCACCGAGCCAAAAGAAGGGCTTTCCATTTTTTTGCATTAAGTAATGTCCATTCGGAGAAACGATAAGCTTTGAAAATTTTTTCGTTTGTGCTTTACCGTTAGTAGAAAACAATGCAACAAAAAACGTAATCAAAAGAATTTTATATGTTATTTTATGAATCATTCAAATTAAAAAGTGTTCAGTTATTTACACGATCAAACGGATAACACAGTTTTCAATTAAATATAGTGATCAGTAAAAGAATAAATATTTCAAATTCCTACTTTGTTATTTATGCAACCATAAGATTACCTCGTTATCACCAGGACATTTTAAATCAATAATTTTTCCTCCTTTAACAGCTTCTGATTTTATTTCTTTCCCATTTTGAGGATCAATCCATGAAGCATCAAATTTCCCTGCCGACTCGGAGAGATCAAGTTTCACTGATCCTTTTCCGTAAACAATATATCCATCTTTTTTTGCCAGTACATATTCACCGGGATTTGATGAATCAGGCAAAGGCAGCATTGATGAGGCATCTTGTAAAAACTTCAGGTCATAAATTTTAGGAATCGTTGCCAAAGAACCTCCGGCCATAAAGGACGCCCATCCAAAGCGGTCGTATCCATCTGCTGAGTACATGACAGCTTTGCCTGGATATTTCTGACGATACTCAAGAACTGCTCTGTACACCTGTTCGAATGAGCTTGCTTTAGGTTTTAATAATCTAGCCCATTGACGTGGAGCAAGACTTGCCCCGCCTTTCGGTGCATATAAACTACCATTTGCCTGGTAATGCCATTGACGGATATCGATAATATCCACTACTGACGCATGTTCCGGCTCTGCAAGGATCGAATCCTGAACATCTTTCGTAGTACTCAAACCAATAATTTCTTTTTTATCATTTTCTTTTTCCCACTTCTTAATTACATCCAGCCAAAAAGCAACAAAGTGTCTCGGACCGGTAAATTCGGCGGCTGTAAATTGAATTACGCCATTATTGTCTTTAAAATTATTAAGGCATTGCCGGATGTAAGCCTCATGCAAAGGCCTTCGCACGGGATTGGTTTCATCATAAAATTGTTGCGCTAAAAAAATTCGTTTGTCGCCTGCATAAGGTGGCGGTTCCGGAAAGCCGGTATTATTAATATTATTTACAGGCCTCCAGGTAAAATTTGCATAGTGAGCTCCTGCTTCAATAATATTATGCTGAAAATAATTTTGATGTATAAGTACAAGTCCTTTCTCATCTGCAAGATTTGCAAACTGCTTTAAACGGCTCCAATACCAGGGATTGTATTTTGTAAGATCATATTTGCTGAGGCCGTCCCACGCCGTGTCTTTACCGCTTCGTGCAAATGGCATTTCATAAAAGGGCGGCCACACTTCCCCATTCATGCGCCTTACTCTTTCATGATCATCAAGACGCCGATCGTACCACAGCGGATAATTCTGCTCAGCCACGGTAATGTGATTCTTTTCCATATTATCCGTTTCTTCGTCAAGGTCATCTGTCAAACCTTTTCCAATACGGCCGGGAACAAAACGGGTAATAGCGGGTTTCATTTTCGGTAAATCTTTTGGTTGTATGCTACCATTCCACCACGGCACTTCAAACCGGTTACCTGTGACAACAACATTGCCGCGCACCAGCCATCCATTTTCTATATGCAAAGCTGGTGCGTTTGCAATAACTGGTATTTTTTCTACTCCAACTTCATCAATGGTTTTCGCGCCTGCGGCATCAATAGGAATGGGATTTCTTTTTGCAGCATCATCAATCCAATCTGATAATAATGGTGCGGGATTCACTGCTTCCGCAGTTAATTGCGCAGCTACTTCAACGGAAGGGCTGCTGGATGCTTCTGATTCTATTGGCAAAAGATAAGAGGAATGCGAAACATCTTTACCCAATCTATCCTTCAGTTGTGCATAAAACAGGCTTCGGGGATTCACGTGTTCATTCGAGCTTTCCCAATATCCATCCCCATTGAATTGCGACCAGGAGCCGTAAGAGTAATTATTTGCAGTTGGAGGGTTGTAACTACCAATAAGAGCAGCGCTGCATTGCCAGAAAACGGAATTGGCTGCCGTCCATCCTGCGCCTTGCCCATCCTGGCCGCGGTTATCAAAGCGTAATGCCTGTCCGTCCACATTTACTATATCAAACAAAACACCCGAGGCCCAGCTCTGGATCGTGCCACTGAAGCTGTAAGGACGCTCCGACTCGCATTGTACAAATGCATTTGGCCCCGGAGCACAAAAACCTACGGCAAAATCATGATAACCCCTTTCCGCATAGCACCGTTGAATTAAAGTTTGCTGGCCGTCAGTTAAAAAAGTGTACCTGCGTTGCCCGCCAATTTCTGAAATTGGCTCAAGTGATTTGCAATCTTCAACAGTGATGCGTTTTGCTGTTCCCAGCACATCCACGGCGCTTCCGGCAAAATGTTTAAACACAATTTGACGAACCCACGCATCGATTACGTTCTCCATAGTTATCGCCATCCAACGATGTGCTTCATCTTTTGGATTCGTTTCATCGAAGGTGGATTGGCAGGTTAAATTTTCAATGCCAACATTGGTGATCCTTCCCGGCCAATTATATTTTGCAACGGTGCCGCCACCAAAAGTTGTATCAAGTGCGGTAGTAATTGGAGCATCGATCGTGATTGTATTTCCATTTACGGTGATAATTTTTCTATCCCAATAAATATCTCTTTCGCCGGGCTTCCAGCCAAGCGCCGATACGCCGCCTCCGAAAGTTTCATTTCCCAAAAGAGAGATCCAATTTTTTGTCGAAGGCCTGCGAATGGTAATGAAGTCGCCTGTTTTAAAAGATGCATTTTTAACGTGGAACTTGCTTGCATTAACCGGTACGTATGCATCGGTAATTTTAGTTTCGGTGCCTGCGGTTTTATCGTTCTTTCCATTGATCCTGATCAAAGTTTCACGGTCTAAACCGGTTCCCAAAAGAACAGTTCCATTATTCATTCCGCTTCCTCTTAACACAACTCCTGAAGCTTCTATCTTCAATTGGCCAGCGATATTATAAGTACCTTTTTGTAATAAAACCGTTCCCCGAAAACCGTTTTTATCTAAGGGTAATCTGGCAACATAATCAATAGCTGATTGGATCCTTAGGGTTGCATCTCCATTAATGAGCGGTACTACAATTTTTACGGGAACGTCAGGAATGGATTCTTCAGATGCCTTATATCCGCAATAAGAAAAATCAGGAATGCGGTTTCCCAAAGAATCAGGATTATAAATTAAATGGCCGTCTTTGGCCACTGATAATGGCGGTAAAACCACCTCCTTTTTTGACTGCCCTAAAACACAACAGGAGCTTGTAATAAAAACAAACAGCCATACTAAGCAATAGTATGGCTGTCGCAAATTAAAAATCAAGGTTTTATGTTGCTTTACTGCATTCTTTTTTGTATTCATTAATCGTCTGCTTCAAAAAGTGATGTCTTAAAATTAAATCCTATTTTTTTATGGGCGGTCTTACATCGTTTATATTAACAAGACTGTTGAGGTATTCTTCAATATTTGTGTATCCATCCTGCCGGTATTCGGCTGCATCCTTTGCATTATGCGGGTTTAGCTTATGCTTTATTTCATATTCATCGGGCATGCCGTCCTTGTCTGTATCTTTATAAGGAGTGCCTTTATACTCAGGATAACCACCTACCTGGCTTATATCACTGATAATACCGTTTTTGTAAGAATCAGCAGGTAAACGGCGTTTGATGTAAGGGCTTTTGGCAGCAGGTTCTGCATTGGGGCTGATTGTGATTGTACCAGTTCTTACATCTTCAATTACTCTTTT
>JAICYZ010000231.1 GCA_025933935.1 Chitinophagaceae bacterium | reverse complement strand
GCAAATGCCGGGCAATGGCCTTGATGTAAAGAACTATCGTTACAGCATTTTATTAAATGACAGCAACAATATCATCAAGGGAAATGCAGTGATGACAACAGGATTTACAAAGAATGAAAAGCTGGTAGTTTTTGACCTGGTTAGTAAAAATAAAGATGGAAAAGGAATGACGGTGACTTCTGTTACAAGAAATGGAATTGCATTAAATTTTGTACAGGATTCACAGCACGTGATGATCAAAGATGAAAGAATAAAAGGGGAAAAAAATACTTACAACATCAGCTACGAAGGCATTCCGGAAGACGGATTAATCATCAGCAATACCGAATTTGGAGATCGTTCTTTTTTCGCGGACAATTGGCCGAACCGGGCACACAACTGGATTCCGTGCAACGATCATCTTTCTGATAAAGCGACTGTTGAATTTATTGTAACTGCTCCTGATCATTACGAGGTTGTTTCGAACGGAAAAAAAGTGGAAGAAATAAATTTGCCGAATCATTTAAAACGAACTTACTGGAAAGAAAATGTTCCGTTACCAACAAAAGTAATGGTGATAGGTGTCACGAAATTTGCCGTTACTCATTTTGCCGATGTGGATGGCATTCCTTTGTCCAGCTGGGTTTATCCTGAAAATAAAGACAGCGGATTTAAACATTATGCGATCGCTAAAAATATTTTGCAATGGTACATTAAAAAAATCGGCGCCTATCCTTATGAAAAGCTGGCAAATGTGCAATCAAAAACTATTTTCGGAGGAATGGAAAATGCAAGCTGTTTATTTTATTTTGAAAATTCTGTAAATGATCCGGGCATCGAAAGTTTGTTTGCCCATGAAATCGCCCATCAGTGGTTTGGCGATAATGTAACAGAAAAAGATTGGCCACATCTATGGTTGAGTGAAGGGTTCGCAACTTATATGACGGATTTGTACCTCGAAAATAAATATGGAAAAGATTCTTTGAAAAATTTATTGAAACAACAGCGGCAAATGGTTTTAAGATTTTATAAAAATCATAATACGCCTGTTGTCGATACCTCCGGCACAAATAATTTAATGCATTTATTAAATGCAAACAGTTACCAGAAAGGCGCGTGGATACTGCATTTACTTCGAAGGAAAGTGGGTGATAGTTTGTTCTGGAAAGGTATTCGTGATTATTATAAAACGTTTGCAGGAAGAAATGCAGATACGCACGATTTCGAAAAAATATTTGAAAAAGTAACTCATCAAAATCTCGCCACATTTTTTAGTCAGTGGCTCTTTAACCCGGGACAACCGATGTTGAACATTCAATGGAATTACAACAAAACAAAAAAATCAGTTTCAATAAAAATTGAACAAACACAACCAAATCTTTTTGAATTTCCTTTGCAAATAGCGTTTAAAAATGGAAATGAGAAAGTGATTAAAACAATTGACATCAGAAATAAGATAACAGAAAAAGAGATTCCCATACAGATGGTTCCCACGCAATTAGTCACTGACCCGGATGTGAATTTATTATTTGAAGCAAACGTGCAACACTTATCGGCTGAAATGAAGCAGTAAAGCAGGAAATAGCAACAATTGATATTTTTGTTTTTCCCGGCCCAAGATCAATCATCTAAAATTTTAGCAAGAAAAAGAAGATCATTTTTCTTGTATTGATTGCACGGATCAATGAAACACTTGCTGAATTCTTCGAGCAAATGCTGGATGATCTTTTTATCGTTTAAAGGCTTGTAATAAGATGGCACCGGTGGCACTGAAATTCTTTTAAAATAGCTATCCACATCTTTTTGAGAATATACCTGGCCATTCAACGGGTCGATATAAAAATTAATTTTTTCAGTTTTTTGTTTGCCCGGATTTGTAAACTGATAATCTATGTCAAAGTAAGCAAGTATAAATTGCTTCGGTATGTTGATTGCCCTTGCAGGAATGTCGAGCAGTTCACAAAGGATCAGGTAAAGAATGCCGTTCGTAATAGAGTTTCCTCTTTTATTTTCAATCAGTTTGGTGAGCATGAAATCGTCTGTAAGTTCGTAGCTCACTTCGTTTCCTTTCAATTTGTAATAGCTGTATAAAATTCCGGAAATCACATTTATCTGTTCCAGCGGAGTGAGATAACTGTTAAGCTCAAGCCAGATATTTCTCCTGATCTTTTCTATTTCCTGGAGCGTGGTTGTTGCAATCATTTCAGGAAAGCAATATTTTGAAACCAATAAAGCACCATGCAGCAATTCACAGGTTCCGTTTTTCCATTCAGTAAACTCATCTACGAGATCGCGGAAATGCAGTTTATGAATGATCATTTCAATTCTTTCCTGCACATTTTCATCCGGGCTGTTTTCCCAAAGGTTTTCAAGATTTGGAATGATGGCACGACCGTGAGAAATAATCCGTTCCGTTACAGAAGTGAAAACCTCATCATCGGGGTCATCAATCAAATGAAAGAGTGCAGATATTTCCTTGTTTTCCAGCATGCAAAAAAATTGTATGTTAGGTTAATTGATGTAAAGATAGAAAAGTTTGTATGTTTTTATAGCATTAGCAGAAGTTTTTTTGCCACCAATTTTTACTTTTTTTCGTCACTTGTTTACACACAAACACTGCTCATCTCGCACCGGTTTTTATCTACATTACCGTACTGCAGACGCAAGCAGCCGGTATATAAATTGCAGCAGTAAAAGAAAGGAATAATTTGAATTCCTATTTTACAGCTGATTGCCGGGCAGCAAAAAAAATTGGTTATTATCTTTACATTCTTTTTTAAAAATTAAAATATGACAAATAAAATCGCACTGATAACCGGTGGCAGCAGAGGACTTGGAAAAGAAATGGCATTGCGTTTGGCAGAAAACGGCCGTAACATTGTTATCACTTATGCATCACAGAAAGAAGCAGCAGAAAAAGTGATAAAAGAAATAGATCCAACAGGAAAGCAAGCGGCCTCATTGCACTTCGATGCCAGCGAGGTTTCCGCGCTCGGCAATTTTGTGAGCGATTTCCAACGAACGATTCAGCAAAAATGGAATGTCAGTAAGTTTGATTTTTTGATCAATAACGCCGGTATCGGCGCTACCATTCCGTTTGAAAAAGCAACAGAAGAAGAATTTGATCGCTTTATGAATATTCATTTCAAAAGTGTTTATTTTTTGACACAGCAACTTCTTCCTTTCATTAATGATCATGGAAGAATTATCAATGTGTCGTCAGGAACCACCAAATATTCGGTACCGGGCTATTCAATTTATGCATCGATGAAGGGAGCCATTGAAACATTTACCCGCTATCTGGCCAAGGAAGTGGGAAGCCGTGGAATTACTGCCAATGTGATTGCTCCCGGCCCTGTAGAAACAGATTTCAATAATGGCGGTAACCGTGATAATCCGGAAAGAAAGAAGATGATGGCTTCACGTGCTGCTCTTGGCCGGGTCGGCCTGGCAAAAGATATCGGCGGCGTCATAGCGTTTTTATGCAGCGAAGATGGAGGCTGGATCGATGGGCAGCGAATTGAAGTGTCTGGTGGATTGAATTTATAATGAAAGCTTCGTTTGCTGGTTAAAAATTTTAGGATACACCTTACCGTTACACGCCGTTATTATCCCGTTTGTGTTTCTTTCTCTTGTGGCATGATTTTTAATCTTCTTTTTTCTTAAAAACTTATGATCCCACAAACGATACAAATGAGCCAGTTTGCGCTCAGTGCACAGTATGAAGATATTCCGGAAGCAACCGCAGATCAGTTAAAAAGACATTTATTAGACAGCATTGGCTCTTTTATTTTTGCCCAGGATCAAATGCCGATTATTAAATTAAGAAATGCCTATGTCGATCTGCAGGGAGAAAATAAAAACCTTTCTATTCGCAGTCTTTCTTTCGACAAACTCGCTCAATATTTTACTGCATTGATCAGGTATCCTGATTTCATGGATAATTTTTTAGCCAAAGAATCTACCTGTCATCCCAGTGATAATATTGGTCCTTTATTAGCTGTGGATAAGTTGGTTCGGTTATCAGGAAAAGACTTTCTTTTGGCAATGGCCATCGGTTACCAGGTTGAATGCAGGCTTACGGAAGAAATGCCGGTGATGATCAAAGGGTATGATCATACGGCTTTGCTGGCTTTCTCCGTAACAGCGGAACTGGCGCGCGTTCTATCTCTTACAGAAGCGGAAACCGCCTGCGCCTTGGGGATGGCCGGATGCGCTTTTAATCCTTTGGTTACTTGTCGCGCCGCTTACACCACCGAATGGAAAGGCTTTGCTTCATCTTCAGTAAATGCAGGATGTGCCACGATCGCATTACTTGCAAAAAATAAAATGACCGGCCCGATTGACCTTTTTGAAAAGCCTGTAAAAGGCTACGATGCTATTTATGGTATGGAATTAAAACACGACTGGACAACAGAACAATTTGATCTGATTCCACGCTGCATTCTTAAAAGTTATAATTCAGAAGTGCATTCACAACCAAGTGTGGAAGCGGCTTTGGAGCTAAAAGAAAAACATTCTTTTGATCCTTCAGACATTGAAAAGATCGATATTACTACTTTTCTTACGGCTTATCATATAGTTGGAGGAGGAGAGTACGGCGACCGAAAAACGGTTTTTAGCAAAGAAGCGGGCGATCACAGCATGCCTTATGTTATTGCGGTTGCCATCCTTGACGGCCAGGTTTATCCTGAACAATTATTTCCTGAAAGAATTAACGAGGCTGACGTGCAGGAACTTTTACCAAAGGTTGATGTGCATACCAGTTTTCCGCTTCATAAGCCGGTAAAGCTTGCCGGAATTCTCGACAAGAATACAGAAGCTTATCCGGATAAGCTCATGACGCAGGTAACGATTGAATTGAAGAACGGAGAAAAATTTTCTATAGAAAAAGAAAGCTATAAAGGATTTTTTCTGGATCCGTTTTCATGGGAAGACGTGATCAGAAAATTTAAAAAACTTACCGGGAATAAAATTTCTGAAACAACAAAAGATGAGATCATCAACATCATCCGAAAGTTCGAAGGGCATTCAGTAACTGAGTTGTTGGAGAGGGTTGTGATAGAATAAAGAAGTTACTAAATAAAGAGCGCCAATATTTCATCGCAATAAAAACGCCAATATTTATTCATCTGCTGCAACAATTGATTCTTTTAATACCTTTAATATTCATTCTAAAAAAATATTACAATGGCTACCAGAAGAAAATTCCTTCAACAATCCGGCGCTTTCGCCCTGGGAAGTTTGCTGATCCCCAAGTTAAGTAAATCGGCTTTGTTTTCATTAAGAAAAAGCTATCCTCCCATTGGCTTGCAACTATACACGATGGGCAATCTGATGACAACGGATACAAAAGGCACTTTACAAAAACTGGCAGCCATCGGATACAAGGAAGTGGAAAGTGCGGGATCACAAAAAGGAAATTTTTATGGATTCAGGCCGAAAGAATTTGCAACAATGGTAAAAGATGCCGGCATGCATTGGCGGTCTGCACATGTTGGTGGCGCTCCGTTTACGACGTCGCAGATAATGAAAATGGCAAAAAATGCTGAAGACTCGGCGAGGATAAAAAGCTATTTGGAAAAGATGAAAAATGCTCCCAAACCGCTCAATTTAACCGACAATTATCAGCAACTTGCAGATGATGCAGCAGAAGGCGGCTTAAATTATTTGGTTTGTTCCAGTATCCCGGTATCTACATTAGATGAAATAAAAACGGCGGTGGAAGTGTTTACCAAAAGCGGTGAAGCTTGCAAAAAGAATGGCGTCCAGTTTGCCTATCACAATCACGTAACGGAATTTGACGAAGTGGAAGGTCATCGTCCATTTGATTATATTCTGAATCATACCGGTAAAGATCTTGTGAAAATGGAACTCGATCTTGGCTGGGCCACCAAAGCCAAACAAGACCCGGTTGAATTGTTCAAATTGCATCCCGGACGTTTTCCGTTGTGGCATGTAAAAGACCTCGATAAAACAACCATGGAACCAACAGAAGTAGGATCAGGCTTTATTGATTTTAAAAGGATTTTTGACAATGCGCAGCAATCAGGAATGAAATACTTTTTCGTAGAGCAGGACGGAGCGCCGAAGCCTTTTGAGGATGTAACGAAAAGTTATGATGATTTAAAAAAGATGCTCGTTTAATTATGAAAACAGGAATTGCACATATTTGTTTGTTTATTGTAGCGGTACGACTATGAGCT
>JAICYZ010000391.1 GCA_025933935.1 Chitinophagaceae bacterium | reverse complement strand
CAAACCATATTTGGTTCCGAACTTTTTACATCCAACAGCTTGGTTTTCGAACCCAATTTACGCATTCCTGCACCTGCCGGTTATGTTCTCGGGCCAGATGACGAGTTGGTGGTATCGGTCTATGGTTTCAGTGAAAAAAAGTATAATTTAACGATAAATGAATCAGGGGAAATATACATTCCTAACGTAGGACCGATTTACCTGAATGGTTTAAGCATTGAAGAAGCAACGCAAAAAATCAAGTCAAAACTTGCCTCTACGATTTATCGTGCAATAAACACCGGAAAAACAAAAGTACAGGTAACACTTGGCAAAATCCGTAGCATTCGGGTTACGGTTATCGGGCAGGCAAAAAAACCCGGAACTTTTACGGTTTCTTCCCTTACGACCCTATATAATATACTTTATTTATGCGGTGGCCCCACATCAATGGGAAGCTACCGTGACATTCAAATTATTCGCGGCAATAAACTAAAAGGAACCGCCGATCTGTACGATTTCCTGGTAGAAGGAAATCAAAAGGATAATATCATTTTGCAGGAAGGCGATATAGTCAGAATTCCTTATTATAAAAATCGTGTGTCTATCACCGGAAATGTAAAAAGAGAAGGAAAATTTGAAATGCGCGATGATGAAACGTTCAGCGATCTTTTGAAATATTGTGGCGGATTTACTGATAATGCCTACAGAGGAACTGTAACAGTAATCCGGATTACAGACACAGCGAAAAAAATAATTGATCTGAATGCGGCGCAGTTTGTTTCATTCAAAACAAACGGCAGCGATAAATATATAGTGGGAAAACTTCAGGATGAATTTGGAAACCGTGTCGTAATTACCGGCTCCGTGTTACGGCCAGGGCCTTACGAATTAACACCTGAGTTGACAATAAAGGCATTGATCGATAAAGCCGGCGGATTAACGCGCGACGCTTATACCAATCGTATTTCTATTTTTAGGTATTTGAAAAACAAAATGCCTATAATGTTTTCCGTTGATCTTGATTCAGTAAATGAACAAAAAAGTGTTTTTTTGGTTAAGGATGATTCAGTTGCCGTTCATTCTATTTTTGAATTTCAGGACAGCAATTATGTAACTGTAGAAGGCAATGTGAGAAAACCCGGCATCGTTCACTGGAGAGGAAATATTTCCTTAAGAGATGTTTTGCTTTCTGCAGGTGGAGTTTCTGAATTTGGAGACTCGGCTACGATAGAAATATCCAGAAGGATCAGGAATGCAAACGTAGAGAAAGCCAACCACAATGAGAGCACGATCTTTAATATAGATTTGGCAAATAAAAATGACGCCTCACAGGACGTATTATTGCAGCCTTATGACCTGGTAATTGTGAAATCCCTTCCGGGCTATAGCCCTCAGCGAACGGTGCTGGTATTAGGAGAAGTAAAAAGTCCGGGCAGATACGGATTGGAGAAAAGTGGGGATAAGATAAGTGATGTAATGGAAAGAGTCGGTGGTTTTAAAGCATCAGCAGATAGTTCTTCTATTACCATTCGCAGAAGTATTAAATCAAATCTGACTGCCGCGGAGCGGGAAAAGCTTTTTCAAAGGATTCTGAATATTAATCCGGATAGCATCGCTCTTCATCCACGGTTAA
This sequence comes from Chitinophagaceae bacterium, assembly GCA_025933935.1. Classification (GTDB taxonomy): domain Bacteria; phylum Bacteroidota; class Bacteroidia; order Chitinophagales; family Chitinophagaceae; genus Ginsengibacter. The sequence goes on along the minus strand of JAICYZ010000391.1, from coordinate 987 downwards.
AGGATGAATTGTATAAATCCTATGACCTGATTAGTGTTGATCTTGCAAAAGCTTTGGCCAACCCGAACAACTCTGAAAATCTTCCATTGGAAGATGGAGATGTGCTTACGGTGGACAGAAGTTCTAATTTGGTTCGCATTTCAGGTGAAGTTTATAACCCGACCATAATACCATTTAAAGAAAATAAAAGTTTAAAATACTATGTGCAGCAAGCTGGTAATTTTACTCCTTATGCGAGAAAAACCGGCGCCCTGGTAATCTATCCAGATGGAAAAGCTGCTTCAGTAAAACATTTTTTATTTTTTAAATCATATCCTTCTGTTACACCGAGATCAGAGATATTTGTGCCACAAAAGGCGAAAAATAACAGAACAAAAATTTCAATTGGCGAGTGGTCTGTTGTTTTGTCTTCGCTGGCACTTTTAACAAACGTGATTTTCAATATGAGCAAATAAAAAAAATGAATGTTGTAAATAATATAGACAATTACGACAATAACTCAGAAGCTGCAACCCGTACGGATAAAGAAAGCGTTATAACGATGCAGATTTTAAAACGCTGTATTTCTAATTGGTGGCTATTTCTGATTATTGGTTTAATTGGCGGAATCGCCGGTTATGTCTATGCATCTCAACAAAGGCCGGTTTACCAAAGCTATCTTTCATTTGCATTAGATGAAGGCGGATCTGAAGGCGGAATGTCTGCAGCAATGGGTTTGGCAAGCCAGCTTGGAATTTCTCTTGGAAGCGCGCAGGATGTTTTTACAGGCGACAATATTCTGCAAATAATGCAAAGCAGAAGACTTATTGAAGATGTGTTACTTTCTGTAGATACATTTAACAACAAGCCTTATACACTCATCGAATATTATCTTCAAAATGAAGGAGATAAGAAGAAAAAAAAACCTGATATTCATTTTTATCCGGGACAACCGCGCAGTTCCTTTACTTATGTGCAGGATAGTTTACTTTACAATACTTTTTTAGT
>JAICYZ010000036.1 GCA_025933935.1 Chitinophagaceae bacterium | reverse complement strand
TTTTTGTGGGTTGCCAATTATTTTCGATAACTCTTCATCGATCGGTAAATATTCTATCAGCCAGTTGTAACTAATCTTCATGTAAATTTTTCTAAAAGCTCATTTAAATTTTAAGAATCCCAAAAATAAGAAAGAAGTGGATAGGAATTTTCGCTTTATGTTTTATAACATGTGTGCAGCGCGCATTTCAGGAAAATTTGCTTTTTTTACCACGAAAAAAAATAAAAAATGGTTCACACTGCCTAATGATTTTTGATGACAAAGGGCGAAAAAAAGCTGAATTATTTTCTTCACACGAAATGTGCATTTAATAATTAAAAAGTAGGAAATTTTTTTTATTTTGTTGAAAAGCTTAAATATATTGTTGATAACTTCGCATTTATTGTGAATTCAGCGTGAAATGCATGTGCATAAATATAAGGGGAAAACAATTTCTTTTAATAGCTTTTTGTCCTTTACCTTAGCCGCCCACTTCGAAAATTTGAAGACGGAATTTACTAAAATTAAAAAAATTGCTCTTAACAGAGAAAATTAAAAATGGAGCTCAGCAACATCAATAAAGACCGTAAATTCAGGAGAAAAACAGGTTCTCTTGAACTCGGCACAATGGCATTTGGAAAGGTGCCACCGCAGGCAAAAGAGTTGGAAGAAGCGGTTCTTGGGGCGATTATGCTCGAGAAAAATGCATTTGATGTAATCGTTGAGATCCTAACGCCTGAATGTTTTTATATCGATGCGCATCAGCGCATTTTCAGAACGATGCAAGGCTTGCAGCAAAAAAATTCACCGATCGATTTGTTGACAGTGGTTGAAGAATTAAAATTCAGAGAAGAGTTGGATTTGATTGGCGGTCCTTTTTATGTAACCAAATTAACAAATGCGGTTTTTTCTTCTGCAAATATTGAAATTCACGCCAGAATTATTCTTCAAAAATTTATTCAAAGAGAATTAATAAAAATCAGCAGCGAAATAATCGGTGACGCGTATGAGGACAGTACCGATGTTTTTGACCTGTTGGATACCGCAGAATCCAAGCTGTTTGAGATTACCAATAAACATTTGAAAAGAGATTATGCGAGCATTGATTCTGTGTTGGTAAAAACGATTCAGCGGATTGAAGACCTTAGAACACGACAGGACGAAATTACAGGCGTTCCCACAGGTTTTTCCACTATCGATCGTGTAACTTATGGATGGCAACCAAGCGATTTGATCGTTTTGGCAGCAAGACCTTCCGTTGGTAAAACTGCCTTTGCTCTCAACCTTGCCCGTAATGCAGCACTTCATCCTACCAAACCTACAGCTGTTGGTTTCTTTTCGCTGGAAATGAGTGCCAGTCAGCTTGTACAAAGAATTCTGAGTGCGGAAAGTGGGATTCTTTTAGAAAAAATTGCTCGTGGAAAACTGGAGCAACATGAAATGGAAGAGCTTTATAAAAAAGGAATTAACCGGCTTTCATCTGCTCCGATTCATATTGATGATACGGCTGCATTAAATATTTTTGAATTGAGAGCAAAGTGCAGGAGATTGAAAAATAAACACAATGTTGGATTAATTATTATTGACTATCTGCAATTAATGAGTGGCACCGGTGAAAACCGCAACGCCAATCGTGAACAGGAAATCAGCCGTATTTCCAGGGATTTAAAAGGGCTTGCGAAAGAATTACAAGTTCCGATTATTGCGCTTAGCCAGTTGAGCCGTGAAGTAGAAAAAAGAAAAGAAGGAAGTAAGATTCCACAATTGAGCGACTTACGTGAGTCTGGTGCAATTGAGCAGGACGCAGACATGGTTGTATTTCTATATCGCCCTGAGTATCACGATATTCATGCGAATGAAAACGGTGAATCTACCAAAGGGGAAACACAAGTAAGAATTGCAAAACACAGGAATGGCCAGCTGGAAACAATCAATTTAAAAGCATTATTGCATATTCAAAAGTTTGTGGAAATGGACGATGATGATTTTGGTAACAGCCTGCCTCCCGGCAACTTCAGACCAGTAAAAGACCTTGACGGAAGTGGAGGTGCAAAGCTATATTTCCAGGCGGGAAGCAAAATGAATCACACAGAATTTGATGAAGACGCGCCTTTTTAACCAACTATTCGGCACTTTTAATTTTCCAGATTGGATTAAGCAAAACAATGGCATTCCCCCTTTTTTTTGAAGAAAATCTATCAGTTTCCAATGAGTTTATTTTGGGCGAAGAAACATCGAAACATGTTTCACAGGTTTTGAGGATGAAGGAAGGTGAAGAAATAAGGATAACTAACGGTCATGGACAAACGATAATTGCAGAAATCGTATTGGCAGATAAAAAAAAGACGAAAGTAAAAGCAATCCAAAAAACATTTACAGAATCCAAAACATCAAAAATAATTATTGCGATTTCGTTAATCAAAAATACAAACCGTTTTGAATGGTTTGCTGAAAAAGCAACAGAGATAGGCGTTTCAGCGATTATTCCGATGATTTGTAAGCGGTCAGAAAAAACGCATTTCCGGATGGAAAGAATCCGTTCTATCTTAATCAGTGCGATGTTGCAGAGCCAGCAATCATGGCTGCCGGAATTATCAGAGCCGGTAAAATTTTCGGACTTAATAAAGAAGGAAAATCAGCAGCAAAAATTTATTGCCCATTGTCTTGCGGAAGAAAAGAAAGAATTAAAACATGTTGCATTAGATGGCAATTCAAAAATTATTTTAATTGGGCCCGAAGGAGATTTTACCGAAGAAGAAATTCAAGAAGCCATTCAACAAGATTATCTTCCGGTAAGTCTTGGTGATACAAGACTGAGAACGGAAACAGCTGGAATTGTGGCAGCGGCGTTATTAAAATAAAAAAATGAAATTCACGATATTTCTTCGTTCGCTGTTGTTGTTTTTTTGATAAAAATGACCGGAACTTCTCAAAATTTTCCACTTTACCATGCAACAAAAATCTAAAAGGCTTTGTGCTGTAATAAATAGGCAGCTGGCAGAAATTTTAGACAGCCATAGCATACATACTTTATGAAACAACAACTACCGATCACTGTTTTTTTGTTATTGATCAGTGTTTCTCTGCACGCGAACCAAACAATTCTAAAATTGATAGTTTGATCAAAGGATATATTTCTATCAATAAATTTAATGGGTCAGCATTAGTTATCCGCAATGGTAAAAAATTTTATGAAAAAAGCTATGGTTACCAAAATGCGGAAACAAAAAAGCTGATTACAAAACATAGTATTTTCCCAATTGATTCCTTAACGAAGTCATTTACTGCCTTGTTAGTTTTAAAACTTGCAGAGGAAAATAAATTGTCAGTAGAAGACCCGATCAGTACATATATACCGGATTATCCGAAAGGAAATCAAATAAAAATAAAATACCTGCTGAGTAACACCGGCGGCATTTTTGGGAAATTCAGAAATGCAAAATTTTACGAAATGGCTTTTTTTAAAAATGAACTGTTGGATTTCGAGCCGGGCACTAAGTTCAGCTATTCAAACTCAGGTTTTGATTTGTTGGGTATAATTGTTGAAAAAGTAACGGGATCTTCGTATTCAGTAAAGATCAAGCAGGGCTTATCCACAAAAGTAGCGGATAAAAAAGGATAGATGCCATCCAAAAAACTTCTACCAACGGATTGGTTTTAAAATTGTGACTGCGATGTTAGGCTTTCAGCTACAAATGACTATTTTTTCAGCGACTATATATTACGAAAAACCGAACTGATAATTACTTCGGTTTTTCAAAAAAATAAAAAGCAAAACAACCCAAATTATTCCTGAACCACAAGCCTGAAGCCATTTCCATGAATATTGACGATTTCAATATTCGGATCGCCTTTTAAATATTTTCTCAGCTTTGCGATATAAACGTCCATACTTCTGCCATTAAAATAAGTATCGCTTCCCCATATTTTTTTCAACGCTGTTTCTCTTGGCAACAAGTCATTTTTATACTCAGCCAGCATTTTTAATAATTCATTTTCTTTCGGTGATAAAGTTTGAATATCCTTGCCAATACCTAACTGTCGCAACCTTGGATTAAAATGATATTTGCCCAGATCATATTCAGCATTCGCTTCTTCGCGGTGCAATTCTTCATTGCGTTTTAAGATCGCTTTTATTTTATGAAGTAATACATCACTGTCAAACGGCTTGGTGATATAATCATCAGCGCCTAGTTTGTAACCTTTTATAATGTCATCTTTCATTGTTTTTGCAGAGAGAAAGAATAACGGCATATCCGGATCAACATTTCTGATTTCTTCTGCCACAGTAAAACCATCCATGTTGGGCATCATCACATCAAGCAAACACAAATCAAATTTCTCACGCTGAAAAGCAGCGAGGCCAAGTCTTCCATCCCTCTCGAGTACTACATCGTAATCATTTAGTTCAAGGAAATTTTTGAGCACCATCCCAAGGTTCGGATCGTCTTCACAAATTAGAATTTTAGGTTTGTTATTTTCCATACTTTTTTGTTTAATTCTGAATAAAGGTATTTACTTTTTATAAAACATCTTTTACATATTTAATGCCATAAATTAACATATGTAAATGTATTGAGGTAAAAGTTAAGACAATCTTATCATTTTCAATTTCAGTTTGTAACTTTCAAAAAAATATTCAAATGGACAATAAAGAAACGTTTATCCAGGCCATAAAAACTGGCTATACTTTTAAGGGTGAAACAATAAAAATTGGTGCAGCGATGCTCGACGGCGAAGTAATTCCCGAAGCAGAAATATATCTTCCGCTATCCACAATGAATCGTCACGGCCTTGTAGCTGGCGCTACCGGTGGCGGAAAAACGAAATCTTTTCAAATGATTGCTGAAGGGTTGAGCGATGCCAGTGTTCCTTGTCTGCTCATGGATATCAAAGGCGATCTTAGTGGAATTGCAGAAGCCGGAACTGTAAATGATAAAATCACTTCAAGGTATCAGAAATTACAAATGGATTATAAGCCTTCTACCTTTCCTGCTGAGTTGCTTACATTAAGCAATCAGAAAGGAGTAAGATTGCGGGCTACCGTGTCAGAATTTGGTCCAATCCTGATGAGTAAGATCTTAGGATTGAATGATACACAGGGTGGGGTAGTAGCAATGATTTTTAAATATTGCGATGACAACAAGCTTCCGCTTCTCGATTTGAAGGATTTTATCAAAGTGTTACAATATGTAGGAAATGAAGGCAGAGCAGAACTGCAAGCTTCGTATGGAAATATTTCAACTACTTCTACGGGAACCATTTTAAGGAAAGTGATCGAACTGCAACAACAAGGAGCCGATTTATTTTTTGGAGAAAAAAGCTTTGAAGTAGAAGATCTGATGCGAATAAACGATGATGGCCGTGGAATGATTTCTGTTTTAAGAGTTAACGATATACAGGACAAACCAAAGCTGTTTTCCACTTTTATGTTGCAGATGCTGGCTGAATTGTATTCCGTTTGTCCAGAAGTAGGAGATGTCGACAAACCAAAACTGATCATTTTTATAGATGAAGCGCATTTAATTTTTGAAGAAGCCAGCAAAGCATTACTTGACGAGATAAATACAGTTATCAAATTAATCCGGTCGAAAGGAATTGGGATTTATTTCTGTACGCAAAATCCAATGGATGTGCCGTCAAGTGTTTTAGGACAATTGGGTTTGAAAATCCAGCATTCATTAAGGGCGTTTACGGCAGCCGACCGGCAGGTAATAAAACAAACTGCGCAAAATTATCCTGAAACTACTTTTTATAAAACTGCAGATTTGATCACGCAACTGGGCATCGGGGAAGCGCTGGTTACTTTACTAAATGAAAAAGGAATTCCGACTCCCCTGGCGCATACCATGATGTGCACGCCGAGAAGTAGAATGGATGTTTTGACAGAGAATGAAATTGAAACAATTGTCGATCATTCAAAAATAGCTGCAAAATACAATCAGGTAATTGATAGCAATAGTGCTTATGAAATGTTAAATGCTAAATTAGAAACTGCTGCAGCGATTACCCCATCTCGGCCAGGCAAAACAGCAAAACCAGAAGAAAGTACCTTAGAAAAAGTAGTGAATAACACAGTTGTAAAAAGTATGATGCGAACCGCCGGAAATACCATTGTCAGGAGTCTTTTAGGATCTCTCGGGCTTGGTGGCAGAACCAGCAAATCCACTAAAAGCTGGTTTTAATTCTTCAGCGATTAGGCTTGTTATTTTTACCGGCTACTCCTCAAAACACACCGTTCAATAAATAGAAGTTCTATGAAGTCATATAAACATACTATTTTTTAGAATATGCGATTAAAAAATATTGCTGGAAAGTATTTTTCTCCTATCTTCGCTTCGGTTTTTCATAGGATATTGGATTTTAAAGCGGGACTAGATTTCTATCTGGGTCCCCTTTTTTTTTAATGTGTTTTTATTTTATAATAGAATATAAAACTAAAGTAATATAAAACCCTTTACTTTATCATTATTTATTAGGATTAAATTGTATAGTTTTTTTTCAAGTACTGTTTTTTATGATGATTTTATTAATCCTTCCTTATTTACGGTAATTAGATTTTCTTCCTGTAAATAAATCATTACTTTCCTTATTTTATTTTCTTTAAAAGTAGATAGTTGTTGAAAAAGCTGTGCGGAGGACATCGGCGTTTCATCACTTAACTTTTTTATTGCAGTAGATATTGCATTAAACTCGTCATTGCTAACATTCGAATATTTTTTTCTCAGGCAATTATCACAAACGCCGCATGCGTGAAGATGGTGATCATTAAAATATATTCCAATTATTTCACTCCTACATTGATTTTTAAGCATGCAAAAATCAATCATTGCCGTTAGCCTTTTTTCATATGCTTCTTTTCTTTTTAAAATATTTTTTTCATTGATAAAGAGATCTTCTGCTCTTACCCGGTTTTGCAAAAAATAAATCTGTGGCTTTTCTTTCTGAGGAGTATAATCAATAATATTATAAGCTTTCAATTCATTCAGCATTTGCAAAAGATGTTCTCCTTTTATCGCAATAAATTTCGAAAGTTGCTCTTCGTTAATTGCAGCTGGAAAATCAAATATGCCGTCATAAGAACGCAAAAGAGCTTTAATCACTTCAACATATTTTGGATGACTTTGTTCAAAAAGATGCAGCGCTTGTTTATCAATCTTAAATTCTACTGCAGGCGGTGAAAAGAACTGCTCGCTATAAGTGATCAGTTCTTCCTGCTCGAGGATTTTTAAAACACTATTGATGGTATAAGCATCCAGTTTAAAATTTTTTGCAAAAGTATTTATATCAAAATCAAACGATTTTCCTTCCCCGCTGCCCGATGGAAGTTGCAAAAAATTGCATAGGGCTCCATATATTTTCCGAATGATTTCTTTTGATGGGAATTTTATCTGAACTTGTTTTTTTAATTGACTTAATTCTGCTTCATTAAACAATAAAACGGCATAAGATTTCTGGCCGTCGCGGCCTGCCCTTCCTGCTTCCTGGTAATAATTTTCCAACGCATCAGGAACATCATAATGCACAACCGTTCTTACATCTGGTTTGTCAATTCCCATTCCGAAAGCGTTGGTACAAGCGATGATCCGCGTTTTATTATTGATCCAGTCTTCCTGTTTCTTATTCCGCTCTTCGTTGGTAAGTCCTGCATGATAAAAATCGGCACTGATGCCGTTAAGGCTTAACATTTCAGCGATTTCTTTAGTGCGTTTTCTCGTTTTGCAGTATACAATTCCGCTACCGGCAACTTTTTTTAATATCGTTAATAATTTATTTTGTTTGGATGAAAGTTCAAAGGCGCTGTAAGAAAGATTTGCGCGTTCAAACGATTGCTGAAAAGGTTGCTGATTTTTTTTGAAAAGTAACTTTTCACATATGTCTTTCTGCACTTCTAATGTAGCAGAAGCAGTAAGCGCCAGAACCGGAACGTCGGGAAAATATTCGCGCAGAGCAGCAATACGCAAATACGGCGGCCTGAAATCATAACCCCATTGTGAAATGCAATGGGCTTCATCGACCGCAATTAAATTTATTTTTATGATAGATACATATTCTAAAAATAACTCGGTTTCTAATCTTTCAGGAGAAACGTATAAAAATTTAAAATTTCCATAAGCCGCATTTTTCAATGTTTTTTCTACTTCTGTAAAACTCATTCCTGAATAAATGGAAAGCGCTGGTATTCCCTTATTTTTCAAATTCAAAACCTGGTCTTTCATTAGAGCGATCAGCGGACTTACAACCAGACACAATCCTTCTTTTGACATCGTTGGAACCTGGAAGCACATTGATTTTCCACCACCAGTTGGCATAATCGCAAGTGTATCATTGCCTGATAAAACGGAATCAATTATTTCCTGCTGCAGTGGCCTGAAAGCATCATAGCCCCAATATTTTTTTAAAATTGCTACGGCATTAGTCATCAATGGAAACTAAAATATTTGCGATCGAAAAATTAAGAATTTGTGTAAAAGATTTAAAGTAAAAGATCAAAAAAGAAAACAGGAAATTTCAATATTTGTTTGTTTGCTGAATGATGGGTTTTTTCAACAACACCTGTGTGATGCCTTATCGCACTTTAAAATCTTTTGCCGGAATCTTTTGTACGCGGCCTTTTTTATCTGAAACGACGAGGTAGCCATCACGTGTTTTTTCTTCTGCAATAAGTTTTTCAATTGCTTTATCAAGGGCAACTTTTATTTTACCGCTTAAATCTTCACTTTTTTGAACAGAATTCATATTTCTGTAATTTTATTGAATACTTCAAAGTTAATTATTTCCCTTTCACCTTCAATACATTTTGCAATCAGAACATATTCCGGCCCTGAATTATCATAAAGATACCAGTTGTCCGCCTCTTGCGCATATTTCGAAAAGTTTGCAATTCCCTTCAAATATCTTCTTTCAATAACATCATCGGGTATATTATGTCCGCCCTTTCTAACTCTTGACGCAACTCTGTTTTTTGCAAGTTCAAAACTATCAAGCCAAACAAAAAAGAAAGTTATTTCAAATCCTGACATTTTAGCCAGGCGTATGAATTTTAAATAGCTAAGCCGGGATAATGTTGTCTCAAATGCAAAGCTCTTTTTCACTTTAATAAAATAATCTAATCTTTCCAACATGATTCTTCCTGCCTGAAAGGCGACGGAATCCACATTCAAGGGAGATAAACCGTGCGCAATTTCATCGGCATTTACAAATTCTACTGTTTTAAAAACATCAGGCAAAAGGCTATATGCCGCTGTCGTTTTTCCTGCACCATTAGGGCCGGCCAATATATAAAGTGTAGGCATTAATAATGAATTAATTTCTGCAGCATTTCATCCAATCTTGCTTTAGCTAAAAAGTTTTTTTCCAAATCCAAATTGAAAGGAACCGGCGTATCAAGCGAAGCGCAACGCATTACCGGAGCATCTAAAAATTCAAAACAATTTTGTGCAATCCATGCAGCTACTTCGGCGCCAAGCCCTGCTGTGAGCGTATCTTCATGAAGTATCAAAACTTTTCCGGTTTTATTTACGCAAGTTCTGATCGCTTTGTAATCTAACGGTGACAATGTACTCAGATCAAGAATGTCAATTGAAATTTCGCGATGTGCATCTGCATATTCTGTCGCCCAGATAACACCCATTCCATACGTAATAATACTAACTTCCGTACCTGCACGCACTTCCCTCGCTTTGCCAATTTCTGTTTCATAATATTCTTCCGGAAATTGAGAGCTGATGCTTCTATACAAAGCTTTGTGTTCAAAAAATAATACCGGGTTGGGATCATTGATTGCTGCAATTAGTAATCCTTTCGCGTCTTCAGGAGTGGAAGGATATACTACTTTTAATCCGGGAGTATGCACAAACCATGCTTCATTGCTTTGACTATGGAACGGCCCAGCGCCAACGCCGGCGCCGGTTGGCATGCGGATTACCACATCTGCATTTTGTGCCCAGCGATAATTTATTTTCGCGAGATTATTAATGATCTGATTAAAACCAACAGAAACAAAATCAGCAAATTGCATTTCGATTACACTCTTAAATCCTGCAAGGCTCAATCCCAATGAAGCGCCAACGATAGCGCTTTCACACAAAGGCGTATTGCGCACTCTTTCTTTTCCAAATTCATTTAAAAGACCTTCTGTTATTTTAAAAGCGCCTCCATATTCTGCAATATCCTGGCCCATTAAAATTAAATTGGAATGCATTTTCATCGATTGGTACAGCGCTTCTTTTATTGCATCAATAAAGCGTACACCTCTTGCTGCTGTTGTATTAGCAGGAATTGAAACGGCTTTAGGAACAGAAATTTTCTTCGAATAAACATCTTCAATCTGTTCTTTGGTGATATCAGATTTTGGAATAGAAAAATCATTTATTTCTTCTTCTGCTGCTGCATAACTTTTGTCAATGTATTCTTTTACCTCATCTTTTATTTCTGCAATCTGAAGATTGGACAACACATTTTCTTCAACCAAAAAACGTTCATAATTTTTTATGGGATCTTTTTCAATCCATTGTTCAAACATTTCTTTTGGTACGTATTTTACCCCGCTTGCTTCCTCATGCCCACGCATCCTGAAAGTCATACATTCTATCAAATAAGGCTTTTGATTCTTAATACAATACTCACGAACGCCTTTCACTGTTTCATATACGGTGAGAATATTGTTGCCATCAATTTGCACACCTTCCATTCCATAACCTTTTGCGCGATCCACTAATTTGTGGCAACGATATTGTTCACTTACCGGCGTGCTTAGCGCATAACCATTATTTTCTATTATAAATATGATCGGCAAATCCCAAACAGCGGCGACATTAAGCGCTTCATGAAATTCGCCTTCACTCGTACCGCCTTCGCCGGTAAACGCCAGCGAAATTTTCTCTTCATTTTTTAATTTATATGCAAGGGAAGTTCCGTCAGCCACAGAAAGTTGCGGCCCCAGATGAGAAATCATTCCGCAAATGAAATGCTCTTTATTTCCAAAATGAAAACTACGTTCTCTTCCTTTCGAATATCCCTCCAGTGCTCCCTGCCATTGTTTGATCAGATCTTTTAAAGGCATTTTTCTTGTTGTAAAAACACCGAGGTTTCTGTGTAGCGGCATGATCCATTCATCCGGCCGGAGCGCAAAAGTAGCACCGACTGAAATTGCCTCCTGGCCAATACCACTAAACCATTTGGAAACCTTTCCCTGTCTTAGCAGCAGGAGCATTTTTTCTTCAATCATTCTCGGGAGGAGCAGCTCTTTGTAAAGTTCTGTAAGTGTGATGTCTGTTAAATCTTTTCTGTCAAATTGCATCTTACAAATTTCATCTTTTCATTTGTAAATAAAAAAAGAATGGAGATTGTGATATAATGCCCGTACTTCCCTTCTTCAATTAATCCGAAAACAGAAAAATAATGTATCTATTTGTTTGCCGATTTCCTAGCAAATCACATCAGTACCGAATCAGCTACTCGATTCGCCACTCTTTCTCCATCCATTGCGGCGCTTACAATTCCACCGGCATATCCGGCGCCTTCGCCGCAGGGAAATAAATTTTTTATTTGGGGATGATGTAAAAGATTTTCATCACGAGGAATTCTAACCGGTGATGAAGTACGGCTTTCGGTTGCCACCAAAACAGCTTCGTTTGTAAAATATCCGTGATCTTTATTTTTGGCAGGCATTTTTTTGCCAAAAGATTTTAAGGCTTTTTTCAATTTGTCATTAATAAATGCGGGTAGAACATCTTTTAGAAATGCAGAATTTATACCCGGCAAATAAGAACATTTTGGTAATGAAGAAGAAAATTTTTCCTGGGTAAAATCAATCATTCTCTGTGCAGGAGCTACAAACTTTTCTCCTCCAATATCAAATGCTTTTTGTTCAACTTCTTTTTGAAAATCCATCATTAATAAAGGTGATTGAAAATCAGCTGTTGCTGCATTTTTTTTGGTAGCATTATATTTAATCACATCTTCAATTTCTACCTGCACCACCATGCCACTGTTCGCAAAAGGATTGTTTCTTTTTGACGGGCTCCATCCATTTACCACCAATTCGTTTTCGTTGGTAGATGCAGGAGCAATGATCCCTCCCGGGCACATACAAAAAGAAAAAACACCTCTGCCATCAACCTGTTCTACCAGGCTGTATGAAGCCGGTGGAAGTAAATCAGTTGATGCATATTGGCTGCCATATTGAATAGAATTAATTAATTCCTGCGGATGTTCGATGCGTACTCCAAGTGCAAAACCTTTTGCTTCTATCTGAATTTTTTTTTGATCTAATAAAAGAAAAATATCTCTTGCGGAATGACCGGTGGCGAGGATAAAATCGTCTCCGGTTAAAATGTCTCCATCAGCTGTTTTGACCGCTTTTATTTTATCTTTTTCAATGATAAAATCAATTACTTTTTTATTGAAATAAAACTGGCCGCCGCAATCTGAAATTCGTGTACCCATGGCCGCTATGATCGCAGGGAGTTTGTTTGTCCCGATATGGGGATGTGCATCAGATAAAATATTTTCATCAGCGCCAAAATGAACAAACAGATTTAAAATCCGGTTGATGTCACCGCGCTTGTTACTTCGGGTATATAATTTTCCATCACTGTAAGTGCCAGCGCCCCCTTCGCCAAAACAATAATTACTTTCGGGGTTGATAATCCCTTCTTTATTCAAAATAGCAAGGTCCCTTCTTCTTGCGCGCACCTCTTTCCCTCTTTCAAGAATGATCGGTTTTATTCCATATTCAATTAATTGTAACGCCGCGAAAATTCCTGCGGGACCAGCACCAATAATAATGACTTTTTTGGAAGAATTATTTACGTCTTTGAAATCAAATTTCTGAAGAGTTCTTCGATGAAAAGGTTCGTTTATAAACGCATTCAATGTGAGATTGATCCACACAGTTTTTCCCCTGGCATCAATAGATCTTTTTAATAACTCGTAGCCAGAAATTTCTGTAGTTTTTTTACCAACAGCGTGTGCAATTTTTTCGATCATTGCTACGTCATTCGCAGCATCAGACGGTAATATTTTGAGTGAAATTTTTTGTTGCATAATCAGTGCCAGGTGTTTATCCTGAAAACTCTAAAACGCTTTAAAACGATCTAAAAATTATTTTTGATTTTCATTCAAAAAACTTTTAGAAAGTTTTCGCAAAGTGGATAAAATGTACAATCTAAAATGGAAGATCGTCTGTTACTTCATCAGATGAAGAGGTGAAGGTGTCTAATGGTTCCAGGTTATTCTGATCGATGTTTTCATTTCTTCCCGGCTGCAACACCTGCTCAATACGCCATGCATCTAAATTATTAAAATAAGAAACCTTTCCATCTTTTTCCCACTTGCTTCCGCGTATGTTGAAATGCACTTTTATTTCATCACCTACGTTTACACGATCAACAATTCCTGTGCGATCCTGAACGCATTGAAATTTGATAAAATTGGTGATTAACTTGCCATTAATATCTTCAGATTTTTCTACCACAAATTCGCGTGTTTTAAAAGTTTCAGTTCGTTGTGTGGTATCAAATTTTATTAATAATTTTCCGGTTAATTCGTAACTCATAATAATTCAAATTTTTTTTTAAAGGTAAATCGAATGGCGGTAAAGATGAACCTTTCATTCACATTCTCAAAAAATGTTTTACACATTTATAACAAAAGATTGAAAATATTTTTCACCAAAAAAATCAGAAAAAATTTCTTTAAAATCTTTAAAAAAAACAGCCTCTTTCCTTTGAATTCAATGCAGGTGTACCTTTTAAAATCCATGTCGATCTGAAAACAGATGTGAATAAATTTTTGGCATGATAAAATTAATTTTTATTGTAAAAAAAGAGAGAATAAAAAATTTTTTTTTCAACAAATTCTATTGATATTCGCTTTGTTGTTGATGAAATTTTAGCAAAGAAACTTTGCTTCAATCTTTAATCATTCCCACAAGAAAAACTCATTTTCTAAAATATAAACGGCTTAAGGAAAATAATGGATAATGCTTGCGAAACAGTTTGGAATAATTGTCTCAATATTATAAAGGATATAGTTGAGTGGCAACATTACAAAACATGGTTCGAGCCAATCAAACCTGTTTTACTGAAAGAAAATGTTTTAACGATACAAGTTCCCAGCCAGTTTTTTTATGAGTATATTGAGGAGCATTATGTGAACCTTCTGGCAAAAACATTGAAAAGAGAATTGGGTAAAAATGCGATGCTTGAATACCGGATAATGGTGGACAGCGGCAACAGCAAAAATAAACCAGTGATGATGGACGTGCCGGGACATGGTTATAAATCTTATCAAAACAATGAAATGGATTTTCCATTGGTCATAACGAATCCTGTTAAGAACCCGTTTGTAATTCCGGGGCTTAAAAAGATGCAGATCGATCCGCAGCTAAATCCATCTTATACATTTGATTCATACATCGAAGGAAACTGTAACAGGGTTGCACGGCGTGCAGGAAAAACGGTTGCAGAAAAACCGGGAACCACTTCATTTAATCCGCTTGTTATTTATGGTGGAGTAGGTTTGGGAAAAACGCACCTTGCGCAGGCGATTGGTAATGAAGTGAAAAATCTGCATAATAATAAAGTGGTTTTGTATGTAAGTTCCGAGAAATTTATCAACCAGTTTGTAGATCATGGAAGAAATAATGCCATCAACGATTTTATACATTTTTATCAGTTGATTGATATATTGATCATTGATGACGTTCAGTTTTTTAATCGTGCAGAAAAATCACAGGATGCATTTTTTGCGATATTTAATCATCTGCATCAGAGTGGCAAACAATTGATATTAACGACAGATAAGCCGCCGAAAGATCTGGAGGGTGTTCAGGAAAGATTGCTCAGCCGGTTTCGTTGGGGACTGAGTGCAGATTTGCAGGTTCCTGATTATGAAACCAAAATTGAAATACTCGAGAGAAAGATGAAGAACGATGGTTTGGAAATGCCTAAGGAAGTGGTAAAATATATTGCTTATAATATTCAGAATAATATCCGTGAACTGGAAGGCGCTTTGATTTCTTTGCTGGCGCAATCATCGTTAAATAAAAGGGAAATTGATTTAGACCTCGCTAAAAAAGTTTTAAGAAACTTTATCAAATCTTCTTCAAAAGAAATAACCATCGATACCATTCAAAAAATGGTGTGCGATTATTTTGATGTGCCTTACGAAAAATTATTACAAAAAACCCGCAAGCGTGAAATCGTTCAGGCAAGGCAGATTACGATGTTTCTTGCCAAAGCATTTACCAAAAATTCTTTAAAGACAATCGGCGAACATTTTGGAGGCCGTGATCATACGACGGTAATTCACAGTTGCCAAACCGTGAAAGACCTGATGGATACCGATATTTTATTTAAAGAAAGTGTAATCGAACTTCAGCAAAAAGTACAATTGGCTGCGATGTGAGTTTCTTACTTCTTACGTTTATCTCAAACTTTTGCTTTTCCTGAAAATGTAAATTGACGTTATTTCTTTGTTTGCTACATCCTTTGGCGTAGATGTTTTCTGCGTATTCAAAATAAACTATTCAGCTTTTGTTTCGAACAAGCTACTGCAAAAATTTCTGATACAAACAACTGCATTTATTCTGGGTCCAGCAAGGCAACAAATAGCCATGTTTTGTGTTTTTAAAATTGCCTTAATCAATCGAAACATTATTCATTACACATTCATATTTCTAGGGGGCTAAAGAGATCCGTATCTGCATTCCAGCCCGTGTATCTATTGTTGGCGCTGAGGATGAAATGTAAGGATTTACCCTTCTTTGATCAAAGTACAAAGTCAGTTTTATCCGGTTGTTCAAATAATAATCTATCGTTGGATGGATTGAAATTTCTTTACTTCCGTTAGTTGCAAATGAGCTGTTTTGATCCAAAATGCTGTTTGAAGCAACGTTGTTGCGGATTGAAAAAGTAAGATTGAAACTCAGTTCGTTATCCAGTTTCTTAGTATCCTTTTTTGAAAAAGGAACTTTAAAAGGAAGCTTTAAACCACGTTTACGAAAACCGCCGCCGAAAGTAATTTCTGTAGAACGCACTTCGCTTAGCTGATAATCTATGAGGCTCATGCTTAGTTGCCTTTGTTTGGTATAATCAAATTTCAAACTGAGCTGATTGGTAAAAGTCATATCAAATCCGATTAAAGGCGCAAATTGTTCCTGGATCGTAATATTAGGGACTAAGAAAAACGGAACATAGTTATGACTGCCTCCGGTTGTATCGATGAACGATGGATAACCATATCGCGATACATCCTGGTAATTCAAGGCAGAAGTGAAACTATTCATTCCAAGGCTTGCATTGTAAGCATGCGTTAAAGAAAAATTGGTAAATATTTTATCAAGACCCGGAATGCGACTCAGTCCATTGTAAGCAATCCGCCAATTCGGCCTTGGAATAATTCCGCTAAATGGATTTGATTTAATATTGGAATTTTGTTGTTTGATCAAGGAAACCTTTGTAGGATCTTGCCCGGTATAAGCGGCGATAAAAGCCGGCACTAAAACATCTACAGAATACCTGCCGTAACCCAAAGCGTACCCATCGGCGCCGGTTGGATTTCCTATCTGTTTGTTATAAGTATTTTGTGCGCCTAATCTTTGCGACAAGATTTTACGGTAATCCTCAAACTTTAAAAAAGTAGCCGATATTCGGTTCGGATCATATTTCCCAAACAAAGTATTAAAGGCAATATACGTGACATTGAATCCGCCATTTACATAAGGACTAAGATGTGAAAAATGATTACCAGTGCCGGTAGTATCTTTAAAAGTTTCAGAATAATTTTTGGTAAATGTTTTACCAATGTTCAAATCGATCGTGAAATCACGCACCGGTTCCAGTTGTGCAGAAACGGCAATTTTCTGATTAAAACTCTGTACAAACAAATCGTTGAATAACGAATCTTTGGTTATCAAACCACGTTTGGCGGCGTTATTAAGCCAGTTACTATCGGGCTGTTTCCCCAAAATAAATCCAAATCCCGGCGCCATGCTTTTAAAATCTTGTCCCAACATTTTTGTACTGTCGGTATAGCCTGGCAATCTTGTATTACTGATTTGTGAAACTGTTGCATTCACCGATTTGATGCTCGTCAATAATTTTCCAAACACCCTTGCTAATCCGGTTACTTCAGGCAATGCATTTTTGGCTGCAGCAGAAGGAGAAATAGCCGGTTTTTTGTTTTTGGAAGAATCCGTTTCCTGCCTTGGTTGTCGTGGCTGATCAACTGCACGCAACCATTTTGATTTATTGTACAATCGTAAAAAATCCATCTGAAGTGTTGCATTTTCCTGCTGGCCATTTTCCAGGAAATTTCCAAGATTTACTGCCAGCCTGGAAGCGCCGATCCAGTTATAGGTAGCGGTGTAATCTAAATGCAGGTTGATCCAGTCGGTAAGCGGAAGCTTGTTTAAAGGGACATTGTAAGAAAGATTTACGGTTTGATTGAAAACAGTATTTCTTCCTCCGGAAAAAAAGTTATTGCTTACCGTATCTCTTTTTGCCTGCGTATTCAAACGGCCGTAAGGTTCATCAATTACCGCATTGTTCAATGCAGAATAATCGAGTGTAAGTGAATGAGTCAATTCCCATCGCATGATATAATTCCTGTTGAAAGTAAAGTACTTATCATACGTCTCCGGTATTTGATATTCATCGCCTCCGATGCTTCTTGGTTTAATAACTCCAAACTGCCTGAATACGTCTGCCTTGAAAGTAAGCTGCGACGGAATCGGATTGAAATTGAAATCTTTTATCAGGTCAAACCAGTGCGTTTTTGTTTTCTTAAACAACTTTTTAAAAGGAGAAATAAATTTTGGCTGCGGCATAAAATTATAACCAAGGCTTCCCTGCTGCTTTGTTACATCATTGTATTCGATTAATGGATTATGCGCTTCCGTTTTTGTGTACGTATAACTTACATCCCAGTTTTCAATATCCCATAATTGCGGTTTTTTATTATCGCGTCTGTTTTTATGTACGTTGGTAAAACTGATCGTTTTTATCGACGAAAAATCCACTGCGTTATTGCGGATAGAATCCCTTTCACTTTGTGAAGTTGCGGCATGTAATTTTTGCTTCAATGTCAGATCCATATCAAAAGGATCGTATTGCGGAGTGCTGATGCTGTTGGTAATGCTCGCAAAAAATGGAATCGACAACAACGCTTTCTTTGGCAAAAGTTTCCCCAGTTCTAGAGTGGCAGCTGCGTCAAATTGTACAAAATTATCTTTAAACCGGTCGTTAATTCCCTGTTCGAGAGTTCCAAAGCCGTTGCTATGTGTGTTGGCAGAAACAGAAATCGTTCCAAGGTCGGCAAGGTTTGCATCTACCCGGCCAAGCGAAGCCCAACCGCCTTTTTCATCCATGGATGATAGTCGCAATTCATTAAACCATAGTTCACCCGTAGCAGAAACCGCATTGGTATTTTCAACTCCCATCAAAATCCCTGTAACCTGCCCGAGATTCGGATTTCCCATGATTGCATACGTTTGTCCGTTTGATTGCAATTGAGAATACAGAACATTCAACGCCGTGTTTGAAAGATTTCTTTTTGTTTTGAGGGTCGTTAAATCCGCAAGATCAAGATCAAGATTATTACTTTTTATCCATAAGGTGTCATTGTAGGCATCACTGTTTGGATCGAGGCCTGTATTAAGCGGAGTTAATTTTAAAGGAATTCTTACTTCGTAATAATTATTGACGAAATCACTTCCAATCCTGATTACTGCTGTGAGGTCATTATTGTTTAAAGTAGTCGACTCATTTTTTTCTGCATGGATATACAATTGCAACTTCTTGAACTGCCTCAGATCACGGTTGGCATAAGTTTGAAAAACAGCTTTGCCGTCATTTTTTGCAAGATTAGCAAATTGCAACGTGAGAGATTGTTCATTTTCCAAAAGATTCACGCCATTGTTACTCAATGTTTGTACGCGCACAATATCACGCGGGGTGCGATATGGTAAAGGTTGGCGTTTATCATTTTCTTCAATATTTACAGCGCCTACATTGAAATCATTATCGGAAGTTTTGGTATAATTTCCGGAAGAATCTAATTTATATTCAAATTTCCTCCAGGTATTTCTTACAAGGCTAAGTGCACCAAAACGAACGGTAACACTATCATCAAAACCGGTAAGAAACATTCTCATAAAACGAATGGATTTAAAATCCGGAATGTTTCCCACTTTTTTATTATAAGAATCGATCGGAATTCTCAACTGGTACCAGGTTTCGTTCCTGGTGCTTCCATCAACCAATCTTACACCAACTACTTTTTTATCAACGATATAATTGGTTCCGATGGTCATTTCAGGATCAGTTGGTGGTTTCAGATCCACCATATATTGAAAATACTCTTCTGTTTCATTAAGGGTGTTGTCATGATTCAAATCTTCCTGATCAGGATACAGGGTTGCCGCCGAAGAAAATTGAGAATTATTATCCGCTATAGGTGAATTGCCTTGTGGATTATTAAACTTTTTATACCGCGCAAGAATGTCTGCATTTTCTGCATCGAGGTTTGCTCCGCGATAATATTGATAATTATCCGAAGAAGGATCTTTCAAAGCATCCTGGTAAACCTTTGAATTGGCACCAAAATTTACTGCCAGTACATCCAGGTAATCCCTTCTTCGAAAAGCAGCTTCCGCGCTGTCTGTCAATCCATCAAAACCAACATCCTGATACGGCCGGTCTCGTGGATCGTTGCTGAATGCATTCGTTACCTGTATCGGATTACGAGGTACCACACCCCAGATTGAAGTATCCACCTGTGCAGGCAAATTAGGTGTTGGTAATCCATTCTCATAAAACCTCCTTGAATCTTTTAATACATCTTCCGACACATTTCCCAGGTTAATGTAAAACTGTCCGCCGCTGCTTGTTGGGTTCAGAATAAAAGGATCCTGTACCCAGCATTCTATATATTCGATATTAGCGGTTTCAAAATCGGTCTGATCAAGGCTTCGCATTAATCCGCCCCATTTATTTTTGGGAAATAAGAAATTCCCGTTTGAATTTATATCCGTTCTGGAAGCATCATAATTATAAGGCCCACGATCTTTTGGATAAAATGAAAGGTCAAAAGTTATCAATTGATTTTGGCCAAAATCTGTAGTACGTTGTGGAAAAATTTCTGTTTGTGAAACAGCACGTGTGCGGGGATCAGAAAGGAATTTGGTGTTTCCTTTTAATGGATTATTTACATTTTTAGGATCCTGCAAAGTTGGTTCAATCTGGTACCAGGCAATTTGCGCGCGGTTTTTTCCATAAGCCAGGCTGTTGCTGGAATCTGATTCCGGGAAAAGAAGTTTTCCATTTTTATCGGTAGCGCCATGCGGCGTAGAAGCGAGTGCCCAGCTTATCGGTGGAAAGCGAAGATCAATATCACTTTTGCTTCCTTCAAAATTATCAATATAAATTACCCCGTTATTCCCTTTCCCAATTTGTGGCGCATGTCCGGGTTTCAGAAATGCCGCTTCTCCGTACGCATTAATAGAAGAAGGAGCAGTGGAATTGAAAAAAGGAAGTTTGTTCAAAATTTTTGTGAGCCGTGGCATGTCTCTCCGATAACTACCATCCAACCCATACATAGTATTTCGGATTGGATCTTCGCCATAATCTACTTTTGTAAAAAATGGCCGTTCACTTAATCTTACCATTGTTGCACCTAAAGAAACTTGTTCCTTCGCTGTATTTTTCAGCATATAATCGAGTCGCAAACCCATGTAACTCTTTTGCTGTAATCCAAATGTGGCATTGTTTTCATAATTCACCTGTACCGGAATGCCGGCATTTATGATGGCCTGGTTGATTACCTTT
Organism: Chitinophagaceae bacterium; assembly: GCA_025933935.1. Classification (GTDB taxonomy): domain Bacteria; phylum Bacteroidota; class Bacteroidia; order Chitinophagales; family Chitinophagaceae; genus Ginsengibacter. Next base: position 638 of record JAICYZ010000036.1, on the reverse strand, counting down.
ATCGTTCCCAAATCATAATTTATTGTGTAGTCAACATTTTCAATTAATTGTCTTCCTCCGGCAGTGACCGTAACAGAACCAGGTGGAATATTATAACCGATGCTGATATCTGCAGAGCCGGTAGTTTTTGCCATTCCTTGTAAAACGAAGCGGTCAAGATTTGGAAATTGTTGCTGCGCAATTGCTTTTATTGAATCGTACAACGGATAATACAAACTATCAGCGGCAGTAGCAGGATTGGTAAAAACTTTAGGCCCAATATCCCGGCCAAAAGGCTCTAAAACCGGGAAAATGATCCGGCTGTATTGAGATAAAACCGTATAGCCTTCAATGTAATCGAATACGCCATCAGGCTGCGGATCATTTTGACTATTCAGCCTGTCTAAATTTACCAACGTCAGAATCGGTGTTCCTTTATTTAAATCTCCAAAAGGAAGGTATCTTTTAGCACCAAGGCCCGGCTGCTGATACAATACATTCAAATCAAAATCCTGCCTGTCCAAAGTACCATAACCGATGCTGTACACGTTTTTCATCATCAGTTGCCAGATCGGAAGATTGGGCCGCTGTGAAGTGGCTTTTAATAATTTTAAAAATAAAATTTTCTGATTACTGGAAGTTGAATCCGGCGGCACATC
>JAICYZ010000390.1 GCA_025933935.1 Chitinophagaceae bacterium | reverse complement strand
TGATGATGCGGCACATCGTATTCTCAAAGAAAGAACGAGTCTTGACAAGATTTTTCTTCATCAGTTTTATACATTTAGCGATCCTGCGCGTTCGACGAAAACAATAAACCAGGGATTTTTAAAAAACATGGGAATAAAACTCGATAAAAGCTGGATGTTTGAAAGGTTTATTTCAGTTGGTTATACTGCTTTGGTAGATTTTACAAAAGTGAAACCGGTACCGGATATTTTTTCAGAGAAATGTGAATGGTTTACTATTCATGAAATTCCGGAAATGATTCTCGATCATCAAAACATTCTTGAAAAAGCGCTGGCTCATTTGAGGATTCAGTTAAATTTTCAACCTATTGGATATAATTTATTGCCTTTGAAATTTACAATGCCGGAATTGCAAAAGCTGTATGAAACAATTTTGGAGAGAAATTTAGATCGTAGAAATTTTCAAAGAAAGATAATTGATACCCGGATATTAAAAAGGTTAGACGAAACAAAAAAAGGCGGATCGCACAAAGCTCCTTATTATTATAAATTTGATTTGCGGAATTATAAAAAGGCGCTGAAAGCAGGAATGGGCTTTGAATTGTAATGATCACTTCATTTTCACTCTTGGATCGATAATTCCATAAAGAACATCGGCCAAAATATTGATCAATACAAAAATAGTAGCGGCAAAAAGAACCGAACCCATTACAACCGGGTAATCCAATTTTTCCAAAGCGTCTACGGTGACTTTTCCAATTCCTTTCCATCCAAAAATATATTCGACAAAAAAAGCGCCTGCTAATAATTCGGCAAACCAGCCTGTAATAGCGGTTAATACAGGATTTATCGCGTTTCTCAAAGCGTGATGCAGCACCACTTTTCTTTTACCAAGCCCTTTTGCATAAGCCGTTCTGATATAATCCTGGTTCAAAGTGTCGAGCATAGAACTGCGGGTAAGTTGGGTAATAATAGAAAGAGGCCTGATGCCAAGTGTGAGCGCAGGTAAAATTAGATTTTGCAGCGTCAGATATTTTTCTCCGGTTACCTGGTCAATATTGAACCAGCTGCCGGTAAGTGGAAGTCCGGTGTATTGGTGCAATACCAAACCAAAAATGTAAGCAATCACAATCGCCATAAAAAAAGAAGGTGCCGAAATGCCGATGACACTGGCAAAAACAGAAGTGGTATCCAGCCACGTGTTTTGTTTTACTGCAGCAACAATGCCAAGGAATATGCCAAAGATAACAGCGAAAAACATGGCTGCACACGCAAGCAAAATCGTTCCCGGTAAGGCTTCCATTAATACTTCAGTAACGGGTTTTTTTGTTTGATAACTTCTCCTCAGGTAGGGAACTTTAATACCGATATTTTCATTTCCACCTATTCCAACAAAAAAGCCGTGCAGGCCTTTTTGTTTTATATCTTCAATTGAATGAATGGCAATTGGTGAAATATCATTTACATAAAAAACAAATTGTTTCCATTTTGGCTGATCGAGATACAACTCTTTCCGGATATTGTCCATTGTTTGTTTGTCGCCGGTCTGCCCCAACACCATTCGTGCCGGATCACCAAACGCCTGGAAAATAAAGAACACAACGATGACGACGCCGATTAAGACAAGTACACCATAGCCGAGTTTTTTTAAAAGAAGTTGGAACATTATTTTAGGTAAAGGACAGTTTTTATCAATAGCGTCTTAGCTATTAATAATTTCTTATGCTTTAAAAATTTGTGTCGTATTTTTTTGCAATTTATTAATTTTTCCCGGACGCGGTTTTGAAATATTTGCAGCAAACAAATAAATATCTTCAATCCCCCATCTCATTTTAAATGCTGTTTAAATTTTTTCAACTCTGCAACATCAACCGGCGCAAGCGTTTCATTGTTATCATATTTTGCTTTTAAAAATAATACTCTTTTGTGTTGCGGATATTTTGACAGAATTTCTTCAATTAATTCTCCAACTGCTTCATCTTTTTGAAACAACGGTGCGTTTGCCGGAAGTTCCGATTTTTGTCTGGTCGGCATTTTTTTAATAATAGATTCGAGTGCGGCAAGCCGACCGGGAAGTACGCCATTTATCTTTGACGCTTTATCATACAATCCCTGTAATTGTTTTTTGCTGAGCCAGCCACGCCGCTGGTATTGCTGGTAAATACTGATCACAAAAGTGGAAACCGGAAAAGCCATGATGCAATCTTCCAGCAGCATATTAATGATATCGAGTTTTGGTTTGTTTTCGGCCATGGAAAAAATTTGCGGAAAAGTAACAAGTATTTGTTATTAAAGTATCTGTCCTTTTTTATTTCGTGTAAACTTAAAGAAAACACATCATCTGTAAACGGAGTTATTTATCTTTTACCATTTTAGGTCTGAAAAACTTTCCACTGCTTTTTTCCACTGATTTTAGCCCATAAGAATGATAAAATTTACTTCTAAAGAATATATAAATTAATCGTAAATCATGATTAAATCCTGATTATTAATTCCTAATATTTGTCAGTATTCTAGGATTCAGAAATCACCAAATTTAATTTTTTCGGTCGCAAATTCATGCAGCAATTTGAGAGTTATCCACATATTTTGTTCCTCTTTTAACGACTGCAAACATTCTAAGAATAAGCTTAAATTTTACATTATTG
>JAICYZ010000050.1 GCA_025933935.1 Chitinophagaceae bacterium | reverse complement strand
GATGAACCTTCGTCATCGCTGTATAATGATTCTGTAGAACATGCACCGGAATCGGATGAGTAATAATTCTTTTTTCGTCTCTGTACCAGATTTCAAAATGAGAAAAATCGTCCTGTTCCGGTGTTTGTATTCTGAAAGCGCCTTTCATATATTTTACCGAACCATCTTCGTTTACATGTTTTGTAAACTTTAATTTCAATAATTGCTCTTCATCGAGTGGCAGCGGATAAAGATCTTCTTCGTTAAAATACATTTCCTGAATACCGTTGTTGACACAAATTTCTTTTTCATCACCATTAAAATTGGTCACTTCGCCACGCCATGCCTGGCCGTCGCTTTCTGCAAGTACATAATCTCCTTGCTTTAATTCACTGAATTTTATCATACTGAGGAATTTTTAATTCGATACTGGTTTTCGTTTTCACAAATTATTAGGAGAAATAAAACTAAGAGAAAAAAGAGAGAAGCGCAAAATTTTTTTTAATTGATCCGGTCAAATTCTTTTTGCGCTACTTAATCATTTCTTTATATAAAGTTGGGGATCAAAGCCAGCGATATATTAAAGAGCTCTTTCTAAACTTTTAATATTTTATATTTGTATTTCTGAAAAAGAATAGAAGATGGAAGCTATTACTATACATCCAAAAAATAAAGAACAGGCAAGCCTTTTTGAACAGTTGGCAAAGACATTAAAAGTGCCTTTTGAAAAAACAAAAAAGACTGAAAGCCCGTATAATGCTGAATTTGTAGCAAAGATGAGAGAAAATCGCAAACAGGCCAAGGAAGATAAAACTGTTAAAATCAGTTTGGATGATATATGGAAATAGAATTTACTCTCAAAGCTAAAGAGGATGTTGATTTTTGGAAGAAAGCCGGCAGCGTTATCCGATCATTACAATTAATAATTCAGAATTAGGAATCAGAACCAGCAAAACAACGAATAACGGTGATTCCCATTTTCACTTTTCCTATTTTCACATTATTCCGCCCAACTCATCACATAATTTTCATCTTCAATTTCCAAAGCTTCTTTCGTCAACTGTAAGGGATGAAATGTATCAACCATGACAGCAAGCTCATCAGTTTTTTTGGCGCCGATACTTTTTTCGACAGCGCCCGGATGCGGGCCATGAGGAATTCCACCGGGATGCAATGTGATCATTCCGCGGGTTACATGTTTGCGGCTCATGAAATCGCCGTCTACGTAATAAAGCATTTCATCGCTGTCAATATTGCTGTGGTTGTAAGGCGCCGGAATGGACAAAGGATGGTAATCAAATAATCTTGGAACAAAGGAGCAAACCACAAAATTATGCGCTTCAAAAGTAAGATGCACGGGCGGCGGTTGATGTACTCTTCCTGTAATTGGTTCAAAATCGTGAATGGAAAATGCGAATGGATAACAACATCCGTCCCAACCAATCACATCAAAAGGGTGATGAAGATAATGAATGCCATACATCATTCCTTTCTTTTTTACCCTCAATAAAAAATCTCCTTCTTCATCGATTGTTTGCAAATTTTGTGGAATACGAATGTCTCTTTCGCAGTATGGAGAATTCTCTAATAACTGTCCGTAATTACTTAAATACTTTTTGGGATAATGTACCGGGCTAAAGGATTCAATGATCAATAATCGGTTATCATCTTTTTCAAATTCTACCTGGTAAATCGTGCCGCGCGGGATCACTAAATAATCACCATAAGCAAAAGCGATTTCTCCGTATTGTGTTTTTAGTTTCCCGTTTCCTTCATGAATAAAAATAATTTCATCGGCATCAGCATTTTTATAAAAATAATCGTGCATGCTTTCTTTTGGCGCAGCCAGGGAAATGTGTACATCGTTATTAACCAAAACCGGTTTACGACTTTTCAAATAATCATTTTCAGCTTTGATATTAAAGCCCTGAAAGCTGCGATGTTTCAACATTTTTTCTTCTGCTACGTCCGGAATAACGCTGTAAGGCTTGTCTGTTTTGATAATCTGAGTTGGCGGATGAGAATGATAAAGCAAAGAAGAATCTGATGAAAAACCTTCGGTAGAAAATAATTGTTCTGAATATAACGTGCCATCCGGCTTGCGAAATTGGGTATGGCGTTTATGCGGAATTGAACCAACTTTTTGATAATGCGGCATGATAAAAGATTTCAGCTTTTTTTGAAAAAATTTTCTGTTACTCTTAATAATCCGTTTATAAAATTAAGAAAGAAATGGTGCAAATCTTTATCTTAAAATTAAAATGCATTTGCAGTAAAGCAACAAATAAATGAAAATATTCTTTTCAAAAGTTCATCGCATTAAGCCTCTGGAAAATCCAATCCAGAATTGAAACAACCACATCAGAGAAAGAAATAATGCCTTTTCTTATAGCGGTAAATGGATTTTTCTTACTTTTTTCTAAAGAAAATCCTTATTGGAACGCCTTTCAGATCGAAATTTTCACGCAATTGATTCTCCAGGTAATTTTTATAAGGCGTTTTGATATCCAAAGGATAATTGCAAAAAAAGGCAAATGAAGGAACTGCAGTTGGCAATTGGGTAACGAATTTTATTTTCACTGCATGCCCTCTCACAACTGGTGCATGATACGATTCCATCGCTTTTTGCATCACTTCATTTAGTTTGGAAGTAGGAATTTTCTGTTGCCTGTTTTCATAGACTTTTAACGCAGTTTCCATTGCCTGGAAAATCCGTACTTTTTCTGTTGCCGATATGAAAATGATTGGCACATCATTAAAAGGCGCCAGTTTTTGTTTTAAAACTTTTTCATAATCCCGCGCAGTGTTTGTTTCTTTTTCTATCAAATCCCACTTATTTACCAAAACAACGATGCCTTTTCCTTTTTTGGCTGCCAAAGAAAAAATATTTAGATCTTGAGCAGCAATTCCTTTTTCTGCATCCAGCAATAAGATGCAAACATCCGCTTCATCTACAGCGCTGATCGCTCTTATTACCGAATAAAACTCCAAGTCTTCACTCACTTTTTTCTTACGGCGAATACCGGCAGTATCTATTAAGATAAATTCTTTATTGAATAAGTTATAGGTGGTATGAACCGCGTCTCTAGTCGTTCCCGCTATTTCACTTACAATCGTACGCTCCTGCCCGGTCAAAGCATTTAGCAGCGATGATTTCCCTACATTGGGCTGGCCGATGATCGCAAATTTTGGAAGTGTGCCTGGCTCTTCAATTTTTTCTTCCGGAATCTTTTTACAGATCTCATCCAGCAATTCTCCGGTTCCTGTACCGCTGATCGATGAAAGAAAAAATATTTTTTCAAAACCAAGACTATAAAATTCTGCAGCTTCCAATTGCCTCTGATGATTGTCCACTTTGTTTACAACCAGGTACACTGGTTTCGGCGAACGGCGAAGCAATTCTGCCATATCCTGATCGAGGTTCGTGATACCAGTGGTAACATCGACCATAAAAATGATCGCGTTTGACTCTTCGATGGCTGTATAAACCTGTTTGCGGATTTCTCTTTCAAAAATATCATCGCTATCGGCAACAAAACCTCCGGTATCAATCACATTAAAAGCTTTTCCATTCCATTCTGCAACACCATATTGCCTGTCGCGCGTAACGCCACTGAAATCATCGACGATAGATTTTCGTTCTTCAAGCATCCTGTTAAAAAAAGTGCTTTTGCCTACATTGGGCCTTCCTGTAATGGCTACGGTATATGACATGACTGGCTGATCTTTTAGAGGGTTTAGATGGTTTTAGAAAAGTTAGAAAAGTTTAGAAGTTTAGTTCCGATTTCATGCAAAGAACGGAAAGTATTTGCAGAGTAAATACAACCTGTTACTTTTTTAATAATTTGCTGAAGAAGAAAGTGCAAACTAAAAAGTTCGTGGTTTGCACGAACTAAAAAGATTAATTTTAATAAATTATATTGAGCAGAAAGAAATTACTGCCCGTTTCCCTCATAATTTACCATCCAGTTTATTCCATATTTATCAGAAAGGTTTCCATGCCACGCTCCCCAAAATTGTTTTTCAAAAGGATGTTCCGGTTTTCCTCCCTCGGCAAGTGCCTGGTAAAGTTTCTGACCTTCTTCTACACTATCTGCATGAATAGAAATAAAATAATTATTGCCTTCCCTGAAGGTTGATGCATTGCAATTATCACTCGCCATCAATACCTGGCCGCTGTTTAACGGTAATGCAATGTGCATGATCTTTTCTTCCTGCCCTTCAGGAACAGGCATGCCCTGCATATCTTTCATTCGCATTACCATAGAAAATTCACCACCAAAAACAGATTTATAAAAATTAAACGCTTCTTCTGCATTGCCCGGAAAGTTGAGATAGGGATTGACTACTTTCATTTTGTTGATTTTTATTGATTAAAAATTGTTTTTATATTAATACAAACTTAATTGCATTAATTAATTTAAAAAGGGTGTAAATACGCCAACCTAACGTTCTGTTTGCGACTTTTTTTTCAATAACCGGTTTTGCCATTCAGATTAGAAGATCTTTCTGATTAAATTGATTTGCGCGTCAAATACATACAAAAGCTACTTTTAAACAACGCAAAACAAGAAATACTTGCAATTTTAAATTTAACGGTTTTCAACTGATTTTACCGCCTGTAAATATTTGGAATAAATAAACAATTCAACCCCTAATTTTGGGAAAAAAAATTAAATTTAAATGAAGAAAATATTGTTCCTGACCTTTTCTGCTGCTTTGGTTCTTTCTTTTAATGTTGCTCACTCACAAAAAAAATCAAAAGCTGCTCCCGTAAAATACATTGATAAATCGAACATGGATCCGAGTGTAAAACCCGGCGATAATTTTTATGAATATGCAAATGGAAACTGGCTGAAAAACAATCCGGTTCCGGCATCGAAAACCCGTTGGGGTACTTTTGATGTTTTGCGCCTCAATAGTGCGGAACGCCTGAGAGGACTTGCAGAAGAAGCTGCTGCGCATCCTGAAAAAGATTCCGTTTCTCAGCGTGTCGGAGATTTCTATGCCAGTGGCATGGATACGGCCGCGATAGATAAGTTGGGCTACACTCCTATTAAAGCTGAATTACAGAATCTAAATGACATCAGCACCAAACAACAAGCATTAAATCAAATAGCAATTCTCAGAACCGAAGGACTTGGCAGTCCTTTATTTCGTTTTTTTGTCGGACAAGATGATAAAGATGTAAATACTTACATTCCTCAATTTTCTCAGGGTGGAACCAGTCTTCCTGACCGCGATTATTATTTAAAAAATGATATGAGGAGCAAAACAATCCGGGAAGCTTATGTAAGCTATATGACCGATCTGTTTCACATGACGGGTGATAACCTTGCCGGCGCTTCACAAAAAGCGCATAATATTTTAGCGCTTGAAACAGGATTGGCCAAACTGCAATTGAGCCGTGTGGAAATGAGAGATCCTAAAAAAACTTATAACAAATTTGCAGTGGCAGATTTCAGCAAAATGACGCCCGGATTTGATTGGAAAAATTTGATGGCATCCATGAAAGTAACCGGTGCTGATAGCATACTTGTAAATAACCCCGACTTCTTCAAAGGTGCAGATGCTTTATTTTCCGCAGTTCCGCTGGATACATGGAAAGCTTATCTGGAATGGAGAGTAATTGAATCAGCTGCGCCTTATCTGAGCAGCGATTTTGTAAACAGGTCGTTTGAATTTACAAAAGTTATGACCGGGCAGAAAGAAATCACACCCAGATGGCAAACAATTAGTTCACTTCTTGACAGGTCGTTGGGCGAATTGGTTGGACAGTTGTATGTAAAAAAATATTTTACAGAAGCAGCAAAGCAAAGAATGTTGGCTTTGGTACAAAACGTGCAACAAACATTTGCCGATCGTATCAACCGGCTGACGTGGATGAGCGATTCTACAAAACAGCAGGCTTTGGTAAAACTTCATGCAATCGTAAATAAAATTGGTTTTCCTGATAAATGGGAAACTTATCCTGGCGTAGTGATTAAGAGAAATGATTTTTATGGAAATCTAAAAAGTGTAAGTGAATTTAACTATAATAAAATGGCAGGCAGGATGGGAACGCCCGTAGATAAAACCCGGTGGGGAATGACGCCTCCGACGATTAACGCATATTATAGCGCTGGCAATAATGAGATCGTGTTTCCTGCAGGAATTCTTCAATTTCCATTCTTCGATTTTGGCGCTGATGATGCAATTAATTATGGCGGCGCTGCAGCGGTGATTGGACATGAATTAACACATGGATTTGATGATCAGGGGCGGCAATTTGCTGCTGATGGAAACATGCGTGATTGGTGGACAAAAGCAGATGCAGATAAATTTAATGTGCTTGCAAAAAAAGTAGTAGAACAATATGACGCATTTACAGTAAATGATTCAATACACGTAAACGGCAAACTTACTTTGGGCGAAAATCTTGCCGACCTTGGAGGCTTAAACATTGCCTACGAAGCATTCAAAAAAACACCAGAAGGAAAAAGTGATAAAAAGATTGACGGATTTACTCCTGATCAGCGTTTCTTTTTAAGTTGGGCGCAAATTTGGCGTTCAAATACAGTTCCTGAATATGCCAGTCAACTCATTCTCACCGACCCACATTCTCCGGGAGAAGCAAGAGCGAACGCGCCGGTTAGCAATATGGACAGTTGGTACAAGGCATTTGATGTAAAACCAGGAGACAAAATGTATAAACCGGAAAATGAGCGGATTAAAATCTGGTAAAAGAATATTTTAAAAATAAAAAAGGTGGCTGTTGATTAGCCACCTTTTTTATTTTTTCATAATGCTATTTTTATCAAATAACATCCGCCTTCTTTGAAGCATTTGAATTCGTTTTTAAAGCTTTCAAATCTTTATAAAAATCGGGATAAGATTTTTTTACCGCTTCGGCACCCTCAATGGTTGTATTGCCTTTTGCTGCCAAAGCGGCAACAGCGGTAGCCATCGCTATCCGATGATCATTATGGGAAGAAACGTTTGCTCCTTTTATTTCATTCCTTCCATTTATCGTCATCCAATCACCGTCTAATTCAATATCAAGATTCATTTTTTTAAATTCATCTCTTAATGCAACTGCCCGGTTACTTTCTTTAAACAAAAGGCGGGTCACACCTTTGATCATCGTTTTGCCTTTGCAATAAGCGGCAAGAGCAACCAATGGTGGAAACAGGTCGGGACAATGAGTCGCATCAAACTCAAATGCTTTTAGCGGCTTTTTCTTTACCGTAACTTCTTTGTTATGAAGATGAACGTCAGCACCACAATCATATAAAGCCTGAACAATATTTTTATCGCCTTGGCATGAATTGAGGTCGGCACCTTTTAAAGTGATTTCACCGGCAATTGCTCCGGAAACTAAAAGAAAAGCTGCATTGCTCCAATCTCCTTCTACAGTATATTTTATGCTGTGAGCCGCCAATGGTGCCCGCGGATGAATCGTAAAAACTTCGTAATTGTGGTTGTGAATTTGAAAGCCAAAACTTTTTAATACAGAAATGGTTAAATCAATGTAAGGCCGGCTGGATAAGTCTTTTACAATAATGCGAACCGGAACTGTACATGCTTTTGCAAATGCAAAAAGCAATCCTGTCAGGAATTGAGAACTTAAAGAACCGTCTACCGTAATATCCTTTGGATGCAGCGGCCCTCTTAAAGTAACTGGTAATTTCCCATTGTTTGAATGCACTTCCACATCCAGCAAAGGAAAAATTTCATCAAAAAAATTCATCGGCCTTTTTAAAATACTTCCTTCGCCTGTGAAAATAATATCATAATTAAAAAGACCGGCAATGGGCGCAAACATCCTCATAGACAATCCGCTTTCGCCGACATTTACGATCACATTTTTTTCAGGAAACTGAGAACGAAAAATATAATCGTTTGAAGTGATAGCCATTTTATTGTCCACGATATTAATGGAGGCGCCAAGTTTGCTAATAATATCCATGGCGGCTTTTTCATCATTGCTGCTTCCAAAATTGTCAATAATAGTGGTGCCTGGAGTGATAAGTGCTGCTGCACATGCCCGCTGCATTGAGCTTTTAGAAGGCGGGACTTTTAATTTTCCCGAAACAATCGAAGGCGTAATAGTTATATTCACTTTAAAAAAGTTATAAGTTGTCAGTAATCAGTTATGAGTTGGAAACGATTGAAAAATATTTCACGCAAATCGGTTAAAGGAATTTTTTTAATCGATGCTTTTCCGATTTTGTCGAGCATTACAAAATTCATGTCGCTTCCGGATTTCTTTTTATCATGCAAAAGGATGTCCCAGGTTTTTTCTTTATCAAAATCAAAAGCAACAGGCAAATGATATTTCGAAAGAAGTTGTTTTATTTTTTCTGTTTGAAGATGAGAGAACCCATTTACTTTTTCTGAAATAATGCAAGCGGCGACCATTCCAATGCTGACGGCGCTTCCGTGCGGAAGCTTTGCTGTGTTTTCAATTGCATGTCCAATCGTGTGACCAAAATTTAACAACTTCCTTTCGCCGGTTTCTAACTCATCGTTGGCAACAACATTGTATTTTATATCAACGTTTCTCTCAATCAATTTCCCAATCTCCTCTTTTGAAGTTTGAAAATCTTTTAACGTTTTTTCTTCCAAAAGATGAAACATGCTTTCATCTTTTATGCAGGCGTGTTTTACAATCTCAGCAAAGCCATTGATCCATTCTTCATTCGGCAATGTCTGCAAAAAAGAATAATCAAACAACAAAAACTCAGGATGCCTGATAATACCAACGAGGTTTTTATAAACACCAACGTCAATACCATTCTTCCCACCGACACTGGCGTCCACCATTGCTAAAATACTTGTTGGAACAAAGCCAAATTTAATGCCGCGCATATAAACAGAAGCGGCAAAACCTGCAACATCAGTGATTACGCCGCCCCCAACGCCAACAATAAAAGTTTGACGATCTGCATTGAATTCGATTAATTGATCGATAATTTCGTTAATGGCATTTTGATTTTTAAATGGCTCTCCGGCCTTCAAAACGATTGTTCTCCATCCGGAAAATTTTTCTTCTTGCTTTGCAAAAACATTTTCATCGGTAATAAGAACAGCATTTTCTTTCTCCACCAAATTTTCAAGCATTGTAAAGTCTGCATCAAAAGAGGCATCAACAATTTTTCCTGAAAAATGATATTTTTTTGAAAGCATTTCTTTATTCTTCATTCATTACTCTGTTTTGATGGTTGATACTTTCCATGTGTACTGCGTCGAAATATTTGGTAATAAAGTCTTTGCTTAGATCCAGTTTTTCGCCTTTTACAAAAGCCTTTGCAAGAATTTCATTCCAACGGTTGGTTTGCAAAATCGTGATATTATTTTCTCTTTTGTATTCACCAATCTTATTAGAGATTTTCATCCGTTGTCCCAAAAGTGCCATCAATTCATCATCTATCTGGTTGATTTGTTCACGAAGCTTGGAAAGTGCATTTACAAATTCTTTTTCATCAGTATTTTCCAAACGCCATTTCAAAGTCGACAACATTTCAGACAATTGTTCCGGTGTGATTTGTTGTTTCGCGTCGCTCCAGGCTTTATCAGGATCAATGTGAGTTTCAATCATCAATCCGCCAAAATCAAGATCAATACTTTTCTGCGCAACTTCATGTAATCCAGTCCTGTTACCACATATATGTGATGGATCACAAACGATCAGCATATCTGGAAATCTTCTTTTCATTTCAATAGGAAGATGCCACATCGGTGCATTTCTGAATTCTGTATTTCCGTAGTTAGAGAAACCACGATGGATCATTCCAATATCTTTCATCCCAACTTTTTGCAAACGCTCAATTCCACCAGACCATAATTCCAAATCAGGATTGATTGGATTTTTGATGAGAACAGGAACATCAACTCCGCGCAAAGCATCACAAACTTCCTGCACACTGAAAGGATTTACTGTTGTTCTTGCACCGATCCAAAGAATGTCCACATCAAATTGCAAAGCCATTTCTACATGCTTTGCTGTAGCAACTTCAACAGCGATTGGAAGTCCTGAAATTTTCTTTGCATTGGCAAGCCATGGTAAACCTTTCACCCCAATTCCTTCAAACATTCCCGGCTTTGTTCTTGGTTTCCAGATGCCTGCACGAAGCGCGTCTACTTTTCCTGTTTTTGCAAGCCTGACAGCGGTTTCGACTACCTGTTCTTCTGTCTCCGCGCTGCATGGTCCGCTTATGATCAGCGGACGTTTGTTCCAGATTTGTTCAATTGTTTTGTTCATTGTTTTTGATTTTTCGTACCAATCAGATAACTGGTTTTAGATTGATTTTTATTTTAGTTTTTATTTTTTTCTTTATGCGAAATAACAATTCGCGTTATTTCTTCATTTGCTGTTGCTTGCTTCTGCATTCACAACTGACGATTGACTATTTACCATTACACTATTTCAAAATTCTTTTTATCTTATTCGCATTCTCCATCAATTCTATCAGGTATGGCAGATTCTCTTTTTCCAAACTCGCTTTGAACTTTCTTAATTGCGAAATATGTTCATTTAAAACATCCAAAACATTCTCACGGTTTTGCATAAAGATCGGCGCCCACATTGTGGGATTGCTTTTTGCAAGGCGAACGGTACTTTCAAAACCACCACCAGCCAATTCAAAAATCGCATCTTCTTCTTTTTCTTTTTCTAAAACAGTATTGGCCAATGCAAAAGATGTAATGTGAGAAATATGGCTTACATACGCTGCATGTATATCATGATTTTCAGGATTCATATAAGTAATATTCATTCCCAATGTTCTGTAAATATTTTCAACCATATTTACCGCTTCCACATCGCTCTTTTCTTTTTCACAAATGACACACGAACGACCGCTGAAAGCCTCGCGCACTGCTGCTTCAGGGCCGCTGTATTCCGTTCCCCACATGGGATGAGTTGCTACAAACCGCTTACGCATCGGATGATTGGATAATGATTCACACAAAACCATTTTTGTAGAACCGGCGTCTGCCACAATTTGCTTTTCATTCATCAGATCCATCACTTGTTTCATCACCGGAATTGTTGCATCAACAGGAATGGCCACATAAATAAAATCACTTTGCTTCACTGCTTCTTCCAATGGCAATGCCGCATCGATAATCCCAAGTTCTTTTGCCTTTTGTGCACTGGCTTCAGTTCTGCTCACACCAATTATTTTTTTTGCAAAACCCTTATCTTTCAATGCCAGCGCAAAAGAACCGCTGATCAAGCCAACACCAACTATCGTTACTTTTTCAAACATTTGATACGCCTTTTTTAATTCTGTTGATTGCTTCGTTTAGTTTATCTTCTGTTGCACACAAACTGACACGAATATATTTTTCACCGGCGCTTCCAAAAATTCCGCCAGGTGTGATGAATACATTTGAATCGATTAAAACTTTATCTGTTAATTCAAATCCGTCTTTATATTCTCTTGGAATTTCTGCCCACACAAATAAGCCTGCCTGGTTTTCATCGAAAGAGCAATTCAATAAATTCAACAACTCAAAAACTTTTTTTCTTCGCTTGCGATAAACTTCATTTATTGAATCATACCAGTCCTGCTCAAGTTCCAAAGCCTTTGCAGCAGCAAGTTGCAGTGGCAGAAACATGCCGCTGTCCATGTTGCTTTTAAATTTTAAAACTTCATTGATTCTTTCTTTTGCTCCGCAAAGCATTCCAACTCTCCAGCCTGCCATGTTGTGACTTTTACTGAATGAATTCAATTCTATTACCACATCCTTTGCGCCTTCCAAACTCAATAAACTCATTGGATGATCATTCAAAATAAAACTGTAAGGATTATCATGAACAATAAGAATCTGGTATTTTTTTGCAAACGCAATCAGTTCTTCAAACATTTGTTTTGTTGGCAATTGTCCGGTTGGCATCTGCGGATAATTTACGAACATCAACTTGACTTTTTGCAAATCAAGTTTTTCCAATTCTTCAAAATCAGGGCACCAGCTTTTTTCTTTCATTAACGTGTAGGCATGAACGTTAGCTCCTGCAATTGTTGCTGCACTTTTATAAGTTGGATATCCGGGATTGGGAATTAAAACAATATCGCCTTCGTTGATGTAAGTCATGCAAACATGCATAATTCCTTCTTTACTTCCGATCAAAGGCAAAATTTCAGTATCAGGATTCAGTGTTACATGATACCATTTCTGATACCATTTTGCAATGGCATTTCGAAGAACAGGACTGCCTTTATAATTCTGGTAACCGTGCTGGTTCGGCTTTTCAGCCTCTTCTTCCAGAGTTTTAATTACATCGAAATGTGGAGGAAGATCAGGGCTGCCGATTCCCAAATTGATCACTTGCTTGCCAGCTTTGTTCATTTCATCAATCTGGCGAAGTTTCGTTGAAAAATAGTATTCTTCAATGCCTGAAAGACGATTTGAAAGTGTGGCGATCTTTTTATTTGTGGTTAAATTTTCCATTTTAAATTTCTGTTCATTTTATTAACGTGGAGTTTTTCCATTTTTATAAACACCATACACTTTCACATCGGCTGTAAAAGGTTTTATTTTTTCCAAAACATTATTCAGCTGATCTATGTGAGTGAATTCACAATCAGCGTGAAAAGAATATTTCCAATCGCTTCCCGGAATGGGCATGGATTGAAGTTTGCTCAGATTCACATCACCTTCAGAGATTTTTGTCAGAACCTTTGCCAGGCTTCCTTTTGAATGATCTGTTTGAAAAATAACAGAAGCCTTATTAGCATCAACCACTTCATTCGCAGTATCTGCATTTTCCAAAACCCAAAAGCGTGTGTAATTATTTTTTTGTGTGTGAATGTTTGGAGCGATCATATTGAGATCAAAAAGTTGTGCTGCTAATTCACCGGCTATTGCTGCAACGTGCTTGCTTTTATGCTGATGAATATGTTGTGCACTCAGCGCCGTATCCTCAGTTTCGATTAATTTCCAATTATGTTTTTCGAGATAATCCATGCATTGCAACAATGCCATCGGATGAGAATGAACTTCGCGGATATCATCAAGAGTAACACCCGGATTTACTAAAAGATTCTGATCAATCTGAAGATAAACTTCACCGATTATTTTCAAATTACTTTTTTGAAGAAGATTGTAATTTGGCAAGATACTTCCGGCAATAGAATTTTCGATTGCCATCAAACCTCCGTCGCTGCTTGTTTTGTCGCCTGCAATCTTTACAACATCGCGGAAAGTAGAACAACATACTACTTCAACATCGTTTCCGAAAAATCTTCTTGCGGCTGCCTGATGGAAGCTGCCTTCAAAGCCTTGTATCGCTATTTTCTTTTTCATTTATACAAAACAAAAATCCCGGCTTTTTTTGCCGGGATTCTTTTATTTTAATTCTGATTCATTTCAGTTTTAACAAAGGCATCCCGGACTATTTCTAAAATAGTAGCTAAAATAAAAGAAACCGGTATTTGCTTTTGCGATTATCATTGCGGCAGCAAAAGTATGCTACAAATTTAAATCACCAAATTTTTTTTTGTCTTTATAAAAAACAAACGCAACGCAATCGTTTGTCTTTGCAAAAAAAAACACATCCTAATAAAAAAGAATGCCAGATCATTTCCTAAAATAAAAAAAGGCTCCAAAATTGTGAGGGTGAAATATCAAATTGAGTTTCAAACGTATTACAACATATCTTCTACAAATATGAAAACACGATTTACTGTTATTTGTTTGTTTGTTGCATTTTAAAATTTTCATATTCCGACATTAGAAAAATTAACTTTCATTAATGACCACAACCATAATAATCAGCTTTTGCGTACTCTTACTAGTCGCCTATCTTTTTGACTTGAGTGCAAAGAAGACAAGAATTCCTGCAGTGATTTTATTGTTGCTTCTTGGCTGGCTTGCGAGGCAACTTACCTATGTTTTCGGTATAAAGTTGCCCGACTTTTCACCAATGTTACCGGTACTGGGAATGGTTGGCTTGATCCTAATCGTACTGGAAGGCGGATTAGAATTGAAGTTGAATAAATCTAAGTTACCACTTATTAGAAAATCATTTTTTGGTGCATTAATACCGATGCTTTCACTGGCATTTTTGTTCGCTTATCTTTTGCAATATTTTGCACCATCTTCTTTTAAAGACAACCTTTCTAATGTGATACCACTGTGTGTTATAAGCAGTTCTATTGCCATTTCAAGCGTTAAGAATCTTGCTACAACTGACAAGGAATTTGTGATTTATGAAAGCAGTTTTTCTGATATTCTTGGTGTATTATTTTTTAATTTTATTGCGCTCAATGAATTTATAAATGGAAAGTCCTTTGCCACTTTCGGCTTACAGATTTTAGCGATCACCTTCATTTCTCTCATCGCGATTATTTTGCTTTCATTATTACTCAGCAAAATTGATCACGATATAAAGTTTGTACCAATCATTTTACTGGTAATTTTAATTTATACCATCGCACATCAATACGATTTACCGGCCCTGATCTTTATTTTATTGTTCGGACTTTTCCTTGGCAACCTGGATGAATTAAAAAAGTTTCGTTGGTTTCGAAAAGTCAAGCCGGACGAGCTCGACAAAGAAATGCACAAGTTTAAAGAACTGACGATTGAAGCAGCCTTTATGATCCGTTCGTTATTTTTTTTATTGTTTGGATATATGATTGAGACAAAAGACATGATAAAAGTGGAAACATTATCCTGGACTTTCGGAATTATAGCGATAATTTTTATTTTTAGAATAATACAACTACTTATTTCAAGGCTGCCATTGATTCCTTTGCTTTTTATTGCTCCACGCGGACTTGTAACTATTCTATTATTCCTGTCCATCGCACCGGCAAAGCAGATTCCATTAATCAATAGATCTCTCATCATCCAGGTAATTGTTATTACTTCTTTGATTATGATGATCGGATTATTATTAACAAAAAAAGATGCAGAAACAGAAAAGAAAGAGATGGAAGAAAGCCCGCAAACAGCAGTAGAATAACGCCTTAAACTTTCAGCATTTTCAAACGTCGAATAACATCAAAGAAACAAATAAACTGAATTTGTGTTTTACCATATAATTTTTTGTAAAAAAATAATAGAAACGATTCAATAATTCTAAAAATCATTCGTTTTAAAGTGGAAGATCGTTTTATTGTTTCTTATTTTTTTCACAAAAAATATAAAGAGGCCCGAAACTTGTAGATTCAATTTTAAGTTAATACTTTTGTTCTATTGAAAAAAATTTTATACATAATTATCCTTATTGCCGGTTTCCAGTTTAGCAGCAATGCACAATCTAAACCGATGCACCTTACAACAGATGCTGTAAAAACGATTAAATTTTACCCCAATCCTGCCAGCAGTTTTATCAATTTCGATTTTTCAAAAAATTATGATGAATCGTATACTTTGGTGATTTTTAATTTTATTGGAAAAAAAATTGAAGATCTAAAAGTTACGGATCAAAAGATGACCGTTTCTCTTACCGACTTTTATCGCGGCGTTTATATCTTTCAGCTTCGTGATAAAGATGGCAACATCGTCGAATCTGGAAAATTCCAGGTTATTAAATAATAATCCTTTAACAATTTCCACGCTTCCTTGTGTCATTTTGTCTAATATTTATTATTGGCAAAAAGTTTGACTGTACTACCTTTGCAGCCAATTTTAAAACAGTAAAAAATCGAAAAACATGCAAGAAAATGAATCTAAAAGTCCTGTCGAAGCGGAAGATTTTTCTATTCCTGAGGGTGAAAATAAATTAGAACAGCAGACTGAAGATTCTGCAATTATTCCTGATGCAGAACATACTGAAATAGAAAATCTTACAACTGAACTGGCAGAACAAAAAGAGAAATATCTTCGCTTGTTTGCTGAGTTTGATAACTATAAAAGACGTACCTCAAAAGAAGCAATTGAACAAAGGCAAACAGCTGGTAAAGACGTTATCGTTTCTTTGTTAGATGTGTTGGACGACATGGACAGAGCAGAAAAACAATTGCAGGAAAGTGATGTGGATAAAAGTGTAAAAGAAGGAATATTACTGGTGTTTGATAAATTCAGAAAAACGCTTCAGTCAAAAGGCTTGCAGGCGATTAAAACTTTTCATACAGATTTCGATGTAGAAAAAGATGAGGCGGTATCAGAAATTGAAGTCGATGACAAAAAACTAAAAGGGAAAGTAGTTGCAGAACTACAAAAAGGCTATATGCTAAATGACAAGCTCATACGGTTTGCCAAAGTAGTTGTTGGCAAATAATCAGTGAATAACATTTCAAATCAATGAAAACTGCCGGTAGCAGCTGGCAGTACACAATAAATATTATGGCAAGTACCATGACAAAAAGAGATTATTATGAGATCCTCGGAGTTAATAAAAATTCAACTGCCGATGAAATAAAGAAAGCTTACCGAAAAGTAGCCATGCAATTCCATCCGGACAGAAATCCCGGCGATCATACAGCAGAAGAAAAATTTAAAGAAGCAGCAGAAGCGTACGAGATCTTAAGCGATGCAGATAAGCGCGCTCAATATGACCGGTTTGGCCATAATGCTTTTGGTCCTGGTCGTGGCGGTGGATTCTCCGGTCACGGAATGAATATGGATGATATTTTCAGCCAGTTTGGAGATATTTTCGGTGATGATATGTTTGGCAGTTTTTTTAGCGGAAGCGGCAGAAGTGGCAGTTCAAGGAGAAGCAGAGGTACGAGAGGTACCAATCTACGGGTAAAAATTAAAGTGAATTACGAAGAAATTGCAAAAGGAACTACCAAAACGATCAAAGTAAAAAAATACGTTTATTGCCCTACGTGTGGCGGTTCAGGAGCAAAGGATAAAAACAGTTCACAAACCTGCAGAACCTGTGGAGGAAACGGGCAAGTGCGCCGTGTACAAAATACGTTCCTCGGCCAGATGCAAACAGTGACAACCTGCCCTGATTGTAACGGTGAAGGAAGTGTGATTACGAATAAATGTACCGCTTGTAAAGGCGAAGGAAGAGTTTATGGAGAAGAAATGGTAACATTGGAAATTCCCGCCGGTGTTCAGGATGGAATGCAACTGAGCATGAGCGGAAAAGGCAATATGGGTGAACGCGGAGGCGGCGCCGGAGACTTAGTCATTTTAATAGAAGAAGAGGCGCATCCGTATTTACACCGGGAAGGATTAAATGTTGCCTTTGATTTGTATATTTCATTTACTGATGCAGTATTTGGCACTCAAACAGAAGTGCCAACAATAGATGGCCGGGCTAAAATAAAAATTCCAGCGGGAACACAAAGCGGAAAAATTTTCAGGCTAAAAGGCAAAGGATTTCCATCTATAAACAGCATTTATGAAAAAGGCGATCAGCTAATCCAGGTGAATGTATGGACACCTCAAACTGTTTCTGATGCAGAAAAAATTGCCTTGGAAAATTTGCAGGACAGCGAAAACTTCAAACCAAAGCCTGATAAAAATGACAAAACATTCTGGGAAAAGATAAGAGAAACTTTTAGCTGATTCTTTCAGTAAAAGAAGAAATAATTTAATTTTATTTTTTCAGATTGACCTCGATATTTGTTTCATTTCCATTAGAAGTTAATAGCAATCTAAAGAGATGATTCTGCGGATCAAGCGATAATTTTCCTTTATCTGCAGAAACAGAATTTTCATAATATCCACATAAGGTAATTTCCTTTTCGCCTTTTGCAAAAAGAACCTTTACTTTCAAATTATTTGCAGAACTGCTGAGTTCTGCAATTCTTTTTTTGCCTGTCGCGGCAATTTTATTTTCATCTCCTAAAAAAGCAATCCCTGATTTTGTGATTGGAGCAAGGATGTAATAAACGTATTTATCATCAGGAATCCAACCGGAAAATATTTGATCAGCCTGCATCACTTTCAATTGATGATTGGCGGGATTATAAACTACAATTTTCCCTGTAATTCCTAAATCAGAAGGACGGAAATTAAAATCTTTATTTGTAGTGTTTTTATCAGCAAAGGCAAATAAATACTCAGTAATTATGTTCGATTGTTTTGTATAAGTCGAGGCCAGCAAAGGTTTATTTTCTTTGTTCCCGATTTGCAAATAATCTTCATCAAGCGGAAGAAGAGGAACATCAGGTTTTACCAAAACGCCATCATTTCTGCAAGCGAGCATAATATTTTTTTTGTCTTCTTTTCCAATCGCATCGCCTGTTCCAACTGCTCCTGCAGATAAAACAGAAACGATCATATTTCCT
>JAICYZ010000347.1 GCA_025933935.1 Chitinophagaceae bacterium | reverse complement strand
TAAAAGTAAAAGCAACCACGCGAAACTGGAATACAGTAAATAAATTATCTGCAATGGCTGCCCAGTAAACAAACAAATAAGCGCAAATCCTTTTCTTTATTTTTCGATCCATACAGAAACAGAACCCGCCGGTGCGAAGAATTTTCCCCAACCATCTTCATTGATTTCTACTTCCGAAGGATTTTTCCCCAGCAGATCAATAAATTTTTTTCCTGCGTAACGTTTGCCGATTTCCATATTTTTAAATCCTTCATCACCATTCGAAAGTAAAACGGCGCAGCCGCTGTGTTCATCGTCGCCTTCGCGAGTCCACCCTATGCAATTAACATGATCAAAATAATCACGTTGGTTTCCGTATGCATATTTGCTGCGTGCTTCCAAAAGCTTTTCTAACTCATCAACTTTATCCAGCCATATTTCATATTCGTTATCATCTCTGCCATTATCTTTATAATGTGCTCCGTAAAGATCCGGATAAAAAACACATGGATACCCTTCCTCGCGCAGCAGGATAATAGAATACGCAATCGGCTTGAACCATGCTTCTACCGGCGCCTCCAGCGCCTGTAGTGGTTGTGTATCATGATTATCTACAAGAGTAACCGCTTTCCCGGGCATCGCTTTTACCAGCGTCTCGTCCATTATTTTGCGCATATCATATTCGTTTCGCTTTTCAGAAGCATTATGAAAATTTTCCTGGAGCGACGCATCAAAAAGACTCATTTCACCTTGCGTTTCTTCGATATATTTTAATAGTAAATTGAGATATCCCGGAGCCCAATATTCCCCCACTGCAAAAATTTCTTTTCCGGTACTTTCACGCAATTCCCTTAACCAGTCAACATAAAAAGCTGGAGTAATGTGCTTCACTGCATCCAGGCGTACTGAATCAAAATTCCTTTGATACCAATACCATTTTGCCCAACTGATCAGCTCTTCACGAACTGCCTGGTTTCTGAAGTCGATATCATCGTACATGAGGAAATCATAATTACCTTTTTCATCGCTTATCATTTCCTCCCATGAATCTCCATACCCGTTCAATATCCTGAAAATGCCTGTTTCATCTAAATCCTTTGCATAATCAACGCCCGAGAAACACATGAAATTCCATTCAAAAGCAGAATATTTTTTTGCTCTTCCGGGAAAAGTAAATTTAGTATATGCCTCAATTTCAAAGGGCGCAGAAATAACTTTTGTCCTGTTATCCGGATCAACTTTAACTACTTTTACTTTTTCCGTTTCATCAGCGCCGGATTTATGATTCAAAACAATATCTACCATCACGCGCATTCCGGCGTCATGCACCGCATCTATTGCCTCAAAATATTCTTCACGGGTTCCGAATTTGGTACGTACAGATCCTTTCTGATCAAACTCGCCCAAATCATAAAGATCGTAGGGATTATAACCTTCGCTGAGACCACCGGTTGATCCTTTATAAGCCGGAGGAAACCAAATTGTGGTAAAACCGAGTTCTTTGAGTCGCGGCGCTTCTGTTTTTATTTGTTTCCAAAGTGAGCCGTCAGATGGTAAATACCAATGAAAATACTGGAGAATTGTTCCCTGCATAAATTTATTTTTTTCCTATTCTTCAAATGACGTACCGAACAAATAAAAATTTAAAAGAATTGAAAAAACATTTGACACATGAATGAAAAGCTTCGCCGTTTGTTCCTTCATTTTATCCTTGTTTTATGCAACTTTCACCTTTTCATTTATAGTTTGTTCAAATCTTTCCAGCAGTTTTTTTATTTCACTTAAAGCCGTCATATCATTGATCTTGCTTTCTTTATTAACCTTCGTAGAAGCAAATGAAATTAAAAGCTGAAGATTATGTATGTTTTTCGCTTCAATAACATGCAGAGTTTCTAACAGAGACTGATGGCCATATTTCCCGTCGGTAGAAGCGGTAATAAGCATTGTTGGTTTCTGCGAAAACTCACTTGTTCCAACCGTCCAGTCAATGGCATTTTTTAAACTTCCCGGTACGCCATGAGCATATTCCGGTGTACAAACAATTACACCGTCCGCCTTCTTTAATAACTGTCTGAAACCAAGAACTTCTTTTGATACATTTTCGTTGTCATCATCCGGATTGAATTGCGGCAACTGAGTGAGACGGTCATAAAGCTCAATATCAAAGATGTCTTTCGAAAGTTGTGCGATTGCTTTTATGAGACGATGATTGGTAGAATTTATTCTTGTGCTACCGCAGATGGCCAGTATTTTTTTCCTGCTTTGCATGGTTCTTTTTTAATGCTTTTTATAGTTTAATTTTTTTTGTTTTTCTTCTTGCTGCTGTTATTGATTAATTGAGCAAGACGTTTCAATCCGCTACCTTTCTGTTTTGCATTTCTGATCTTTTTCCAAGCATTTTCTGAAAGAAGAATTGGCAGGCAAAAACACAGGTAAAGGATTTCCCCGAATAAAAGAAATTGATGCAAACAAATTTAGAAGTTATCGCAAAACCTTTTGCAGTAAAGAAAGAAATATCAGCAGTTTCTATTTTTATTTTAAACAAATGTGGTTTAACTTTTGAAGTAGCAAAAGAAATTTCATTCATGCCCGAAGGCCCGTCAATAGTTATTTTAAAAGAAGAGGTACAACTTTTTATCGGAAAGAAAATTATTAAAGTAGAAGGGAACAGCAAACAGGATATTCAGCGATTATCCGGCAAAACAATCATTGATTTTAAAAGCTGGGGCAAGCATTTTTTAATTTGCTTTAAAGATTTCACTGTTAAAATTCATTTCATGCTTTTTGGCAGTTATAAAATCAATGGACAAAAGGAGGACCGAGCCCCGCGCCTTCGATTAATTTTTGACGAAGGAGAAATGAATTTCTATGCATGCTCGGTAAAAATCCTGGAAGAAAATTTAGATGAAATCTACGACTGGACATCAGATGTGATGAGTGATCTGTGGAATCCGAAAGCCGCAAAAGAAAAATTAAAAAGCATTCCTGATACATTGGTTTGTGATGCTTTATTGGATCAGAATATTTTTACCGGTGTCGGAAATATTATCAAAAATGAAGTACTTTTCAGAACCAGGATTCATCCGGAAAGCAAAATCGGAAACATTCCTCAAAAGAAAATAAATGAATTAATTACAGAGGCGCGCAATTATAGTTTTGATTTTCTAGAGTGGAAAAAACAATTTGTTTTGAGAAAACACTGGCTCGCACATACAAAAAAAATTTGTCCCAGATGCAACCTTCCTTTTGTAAAAAAACATTTAGGAAAAACTAATCGCAGAAGCTTTTATTGTGAGAATTGCCAGGTATTATATTAATCAGCCAATTTGTTAATAGCACGTTGACACTTCACCAAGTTAATTACAGATTTTCCGCGGCAAAAGTATTTCCCTGCTTCATATCACCGGTATCATAACCTTTTTTGAACCAATACATTCTTTGTGCAGAAGTGCCGTGCGTAAATGAATCCGGCGTAACCGTTCCCTGGTATTCCTGTTGCAGACGATCGTCTCCTATTGCATTTGCGGCATTCAGGGCATCCTGGATGTCCTCAGAATTAATAACGTTTTTCATCTTCTGATCATAATGTGCCCAAATACCGGCATAAAAATCTGCCTGCAATTCCAGCGCCACCGAATATTTAT
>JAICYZ010000330.1 GCA_025933935.1 Chitinophagaceae bacterium | reverse complement strand
GAAAGGCACTTTCCGTGCCGGAAGATTTGCTGCTCTTCCACGAAAAGTGCTGGTAGTAGTGCAGTTTACAATCTCAATAGCACTGATCATAGGAACCATCATTGTGTATAAGCAAGTACAGTTTGCCAAGTCGCGGCCTGTTGGCTATACCCGTGAAGGACTGATCACCATGAGTATGAACACTCCTGATCTTTATGGTCATTATGATGCGTTGAGAAATGACCTGATAGCAACCGGTGCAGTTGAGAATATGGCCGAATCCTCAAGCCCCTCAACTGACGTCTATTCAAACCAGATCGGATTTGATTGGGCGGGAAAAGATCCCAATACATTGCCTTTGTTTGGAACCATAGGTGTAACGCAGGATTTTGGAAAAACAATCGATTGGCACATTATTGAAGGCCGCGATTTTTCAAGAGATTTTGCTACCGATTCCAGTGCATTAATTTTTAATGAAGCCGCCGTAAAGCTTACCGGATTAAAGAATATTGTGGGGCAGACAATCACGTGGAATAAAAAACCCTATACGGTGGTTGGCGTCATTAAAGATATGGTGATGGAATCACCATATGAACCTGTAAAACCTACGATCTTTTCAATGAATCCGGGGTGGGTAAGTATCATTACGGTGCGGATAAAACCTTCCCAAAGCATGCAGGCAGCACTTGCCAAAATTGAAACCGTTTTTAAAAAATACAATCCGGGCAGCCCGTTTGAATACAAGTTTACTGATGAAGATTATGCAAAGAAGTTTTCTGATGAAGAACGCATTGGCAATCTCTCTACCTTTTTTGCAGTGCTCGCTATTTTCATCTCGTGCCTTGGTTTATTTGGCCTTGCTTCATTTGTGGCCGAACAGCGGACAAAGGAAATTGGCGTACGAAAAGTGCTGGGAGCGACTGTATTTATGTTATGGCGGATGTTGTCAAAGGAATTTGTAGTGCTTGTGATTATTTCTTCACTCATCGCGATTCCTTTAGCCTGGTATTTTCTTCATGAATGGTTGCAGAAATATGAATACCGTACGGATATTTCCGGATGGATATTTTTGGCTGCTGGTCTAGGCGCTTTAGTGATCACATTACTGACGGTTAGTTTCCAGGCAATCAAAGCTGCGATTGCCAACCCCGTGAAGAGTTTGAGAAGTGAGTAATTTGAGAATCTAAAGATGCGAAGATTCTTGATTTAACAGTGATTAGTAAAATTATGACAATAAAAATCACAATTATTTGTGTGTTTACTAACATGAATTAAAATAAAAATCGAATGATAAAGAACTATTTCAAAGCAGCATTAAGAAATTTGAGGAGTAATAAACTTTATTCTGCTATCAATATTTTCGGGCTGGCAATTGGAATCAGTTCTTCGCTTGTAATTTTTTTGATTGTTCAATATGACTTCAGTTTTGATAAGTTTGAAAATGGCAGGGATCGCATTTACCGGCTTGTTTCTGAGGATTCGCATTCTGCAAGAGTAGCACCTTTTCCAATGGTGGACGCGGTACGAAAAGAAGTGACAGGATTGAAGGTGGCGGCGCCTCTCATCCTTTGGAATGATGACGTGAAAGTGAGTATAAACAAGTTAAAGGCACAGCCGGCTAATTTTAGAAATGAGCCAAACATCGTTTTTACTGACAATGAATATTTTAAACTTATCAACTATAAATGGTTAGCTGGTTCCGCCGAATCTTCGTTATCAGCGGCGAGTCGGACTGTTATAACCGAGGAAAATGCAAAAAGATTTTTTCCCAGGCTTCCGTTAGATGAAATAATCGGCAAAGAAATTACATTCAATGATACAGTACCAACTACGGTGACGGGAATTGTAGAAAATCTAAAGGGTCATACAGATTTTCAATTTCAGACCTTTGTGTCAATTGCTACCTGTCAATCATTGTATCCGCATCATCTACCAAACTGGAAGATTGGTTCTTGTCAGCTATTTTTAAAACTGCAAAAAAATGCCAGCCCGAAAATAATTAATAGTGAACTGGAAAAAATTTATCTTTCACATTCCGGTCAGTCTGATATTAAATTCAGACTCCAACCATTATCAGCTTTGCACTTCAGTAATGTTACTGATGACTTTGTAGAAAGAAAAGCTTATCTGCCGGCGTTATATGGATTGATGGCTGTAGCTGGAATCTTGCTGCTGTTGGCTTGTATCAATTTTATTAACCTTACCACTGCACAATCTTCGCAAAGAGCCAAAGAAATAGGCATTCGTAAAACATTAGGAGGTTCCAGAAAACAACTGATATTCCAGTTTTTGAGTGAAACATTTTTAATGACTTTACTCGCAACTTGTCTTTCTGTTTATTTTGCTCCTTTATTATTAAAAGCATTTGCAGATTTTATTCCGGAAGGCGTTCGCTTTAATATTCAACAACCGGGTGTCATTTTATTCTTATTAATTATTACGTTTTTTGTCACCGTTTTTTCCGGTATCTATCCTGCGTTGATTCTTTCCTCTTATAAGCCTGTTACTGTTTTGAAAAATCAAATCGTGGCTGGTTCAGGAAACACGCGACAATTATTTTTCAGGAAAACGCTCACCGTTTCTCAATTTG
This sequence comes from Chitinophagaceae bacterium, assembly GCA_025933935.1. Lineage (GTDB taxonomy): Bacteria > Bacteroidota > Bacteroidia > Chitinophagales > Chitinophagaceae > Ginsengibacter. The sequence continues at coordinate 1,329 of JAICYZ010000330.1, read as the reverse complement.
TATTTGCACAGGTTTTTATAATTGCGACCCTGGTAGTAGGCGAACAAATACACCTTGAACTCAACAAAGACATGGGTTTTAAAAAAGATGCCATCATTTATTTTGGAACAAATTACAGAGATACTTCTACGGCAAAAAGAAAGGTTTTATTGCAAAAATTTAAGGCTATTCCGGAAATTGCAAATGTAAGTCTCGCCGGGTTTCCTCCGTCAACGGTTAGTGGCCCAGGATTCACTTTGAAGTATACAACGCCAAAAGAAAATATTGATACACAGGTAAGGTTTAAACCAGCTGATACCAATTATATCAATTTGTATCACATTCGATTATTAGCAGGAACGAACCTTTCATACAGCAATACGGCCAGCGGTTTGCTTGTCAATGAAAAGTGTTCTCAAATGCTTGGTTTTAAAAATCCACAAGGAGCAATCGGGAAGTACGTTGAAACCAATATGTATCGTGAGAAAATTCCAATTGTAGGTGTAGTGTCCAATTTTATCCAGGGATCACTTCACGATGAAATAATGCCATTGGTAATAGTTAACGATAGAAGTATGGAACTTACGTTTAATATTGCTTTAATGCCGGAAAATGCAGAAGGTACAACGTGGAGAACTGCAATAAATAAAATTACAAAAGCATTCAAAGAAATTTATCCTGATACCGATTTGCAAATACATTTTCTTGATAAAAGTATTGCTAAATATTATACTGCAGATCAAAATATTTCGACATTATTGAAGTGGGCTACGGGGCTTGCGATCGTGATAAGTTGCCTGGGTTTATTTGGACTGGTAATTTACACAACCAACCAAAGAACGAAAGAAATAGGTATCAGAAAAGTAGTAGGCGCAAGTGTTGCTGAGATTATCAGCTTACTAAGCAAAGACTTTCTAAAGTTAATATTCATCGCATTTTTAATTGCGGTTCCGATAGTGTGGATTGTAGCAAATAAATGGTTGGAAAACTTTGCTTTTAAAATTCATTTAAGTGTTTTGGTTTTCATAATTGGTGGCCTAATTATGCTACTTCCTGCATTCATTATTTTGTTTTTAAGAACTTATAAATCAGCTACTGCTAACCTCGTCGAAAGTTTAAGAAGTGAATGATTTGAGGATGTTATTTAAAATAAAAATCAGAATTATTTCTTGGTTTACTGGTATGAACCACCACCTACGAACTAAAAACTAAAACGATGATCAAAAACTATTTCAAGATCGCCTGGCGAAACCTGATGAGTCACAAAGCCTACTCCGGTATTAATATTCTTGGTTTGGGTATCGGCATCGCCTCGTGCCTGCTCATTTTGCAATATGTAACTTATGAATT
>JAICYZ010000022.1 GCA_025933935.1 Chitinophagaceae bacterium | reverse complement strand
TCTTTTGATAATGCATTAAAATTAGTAATTGACATTATTTCTTCGTTCGAGGTATTTTTTAATAAAATTAAAAAGGCTTCTGCGGATTAATTGCAGAAGCCTTTTAAATAAATTTTGGCCTGGGGTAAAGTTTTTCAGGACTTCAATTTTCAACTCTTGTTCTAGTTGTTTTTCTTCGTTATCTTATTTTTCTCCGGTTACGGTTTTAAAAAAAAGAAGTTGACTGATATCGGATTTTTATTGGTTTTTCCCGGATTAGAGGAACGATATTTTTCAATGGATTTGGATTGGTTTCGATTAATGTTTGTTGAACATCAATCAACTTCTGAGTACAAAGATAGAGTGCTATAAGGCCCTGTACAAGAGCGTTACTGCTGAATTTTATCAGTATTGAAATTACTGTTTGTATCGTATTTAAACGTTAGTAGAACTACTTTTTCTTTTGATAACATCAGCAAATGCTATTATTTTTTCGTTTACTGTCTTTTTTGATAAATTAAAAAGGCTTCTGCGGATTAATTGCAGAAGCCTTTTAAATAAATTTTGGCCTGGGGTAAAGTTTTTCAGGACTTCAATTTTCAACTCTTGTGAGAGCTGGTTTTCTTCGGTATAGTATTTTTCTCAGGTATCGGAGTTAAAAAAAAGAAGTTGACTGATATCGGATTTTTATTGGTTTTTCCCGGATTAGAGGAACGATATTTTTCAATGGGTTTGGATTGGTTTCGATTAATGTTTGTTGAACATCAATCAACTTCTGAGTACAAAGATATAATGCTGTAAGACCTTGGACAAGAGCGTTACTGCTGAATTTTATTAGTATTGAATTTACTGGCTTTATCGTAAATAAACTATTAAAATAATAGTAGAACTACTTCTTTTAGCCGTTGTGATGTTGAAAAAAATAACAGCTGCTACCAATATTTAAATGCAAGTGCAATGGCAGCGTAGATCATAGTCATAACAAAAATTCCTTTTGCTGTTTTGTCGCGGTAGCCATTTATATAAATAGTAAATAAAATGGCATTTGCCAGCAACGAAACACTAATAGAAACTGTGATCAGGTTTGGATTAAACTTCATCCACTGGAACATTTCAGAAATGCTAAGTCCTTTGAATTTAATTAGTTTGTAAACAAGAAATCCAATAATTGGAGCAATAAGACCGAGGGCAAGGCCGAATATAAAATTGTCTTTTTTGAAAATCATAAAATATCCCAGTTTTGTTCCAGATCTTTCTTTAATTTATAATTGGTAAGGTCAAAATGCACTGGTACGACACTGACGTAATTGTGCTCCAATGCCCACACGTCCGTATCTTCGCCTGTATCAAAATTCTTGAATTCACCGGTAAGCCAGTAATATTTTCTTCCATGCGGATCAAGCCTCTCATCAAAATCTTCATCATATTTTGCATAAGCCTGTTTACAAACTTTTATTCCATTCATCAGATTCAGTGGAACAGCGGGAATATTCACATTTAGCAGGAAATGTTTATCCAATTCCATTTTCATCACACTTTTTACTATCTTATGTACATAGAATTCTGCTGCACTGAAATCAGCTTCGATACTGTAATCAAGTAATGAAAATCCTATCGACGGAATGCTTTCGATAGACGCTTCCATTGCTGCACTCATCGTGCCGGAATAAATGACATTAATAGAATGGTTGGCACCGTGATTGATGCCGCTCAAACAAATGTCCGGTTTTCTATGAAGAATTTTATCAACCGCAAGTTTCACACAATCCACGGGAGTGCCGTTCGTTTGCCATGCTTCTGCGCCTTCAAAAAAATCTTTTACTTTATTCAATCGCAAAGGAACGCCAATCGTGATTGCGTGTCCCATTCCGCTTTGAGGTTTGTCAGGAGCAACTACTACCACATCTCCCAAATCTTTAACTGCATTTACCAGGCTATGTATGCCGGGCGCCGTAATTCCATCATCGTTTGTTACTAATATGATCGGTCTTTCTACTTTAGTTTCTGTCATTTATTTTTTCCATTTTTTAGGGAATATTTTTTCGGTTTCGATTTTAGTCTTGAACTTATTTAAATTGTATCGACGGATTGAATAAATGAATAATCATTTTAAATCAAAACCACCTAAACCATGGCCTTGCTATTGCTTCCCTAAACGGCCACGGAATGGCAATTAGTATAATCAGCAATGCAATTCCAAAATATAACAAGCTTTTTTTAAATTTTGTTTGTGGTGTGCCGGCTTTTTTTACCGAAATCCTTCCTGCGTGAACCAATATCCATGCAATGATCATCATCACAGAATGCTCGATGGTAAAAAAACGAACCATCGGGTCTTTCATGCTTTCACCGATATGTTTTAAACTTTCAAACCAGCCATTGGTAAAATAAATAATGAGTCCGATGAGTAGTTGGATATCCATGAAAATCATGAAGAACAGATTGCTGCGGTTATCCGAATTAGTATAAGCTCTTTTTGAAGCCAAGCCACTAATGGCACTGATTACAGTCCAAAAAGCAAAAATTAAAATAAGCCACCGAATCAGATTGTGTAATATCCGTAGCGTTTCCATAATAAAAAAATTTTGACAAAAATAAGGGTAAACATTAAGATCACCCTTTTTGCAAAAGTATGATGCGGAAGAGTTGGCTCACTTGTAAAATCAGAAGTTGCCAGCTGATCGAATTAACCCAACAACGTTGGCTTGCAAATCCATATGTTATTCACATTCATGTGAATTACTTTTATTTCAATTTCTGATTTTTATACACTATTATCGCTCTTTAATCCGTTTAAATCCAAAAATTAAGAATCTTATGAAACAACTGTTTCCTCTTTTGTTTATTTTTTCTGTATTTACAATTAACGCTCAACCTAAACTTACTTTACACAAATCGTCTCCTTCCATCAAACCTGTAATAGAAAAAGTGGCAAGGGATTATTATCAGAATTTCAACAATATCAAAGGCGATACTGTGAATGAAAACGGCACTACCATTGAGTTTACAAGTAAAATATCTCCGGAAGGTGCTTTAGAAACATCAATCACAAAATATGTGGATCCTTATTCTTATACGTGGCAAACAACGATGTTCGAATCTGAAGATTATGAAGCTGCCGCAGCCAAATACAAAGAATATTTCCGGCAGCTAAATAATTGCACGCTTACTTTTTACGATAAAACTTCCTACAAACTTGTTGGTAACTATGATATCCCGGATGAAGATCGCGCTTTTGCATCGAGCATTTTACAACTCAATGCTGCCAATCGTGATCTGGAACTTTTTAAAGTAGAAGTAGCGCTAAATTATTCCATGCCTTCGTGGACTGTAAAAGTAATGATCTACGAAAAAATAGCCGATGATAAAATCAGGCCGACAATGTTAAATTAAGCTGGTTCTTATTAATTCAAAATCCTTGTTATTTCTTGCTTTGCGGTGTTAATTAAAAACAGTAAACACCCTGTTTACTTTTACAAACCTTGGAATAAAATAAGAATTCATTCCGGAGATAGTCACACCACGGCTTTCTGAGGCATGAATGAATTTGAGATCGCCGTTTTTGTTTTCTGTAACGATGCCCATATGCCCAACTATTCCGCTATTGGCATCACTACCGGTAAATAAAATAAGGTCGCCGGGCCTACTGTTTTTGATGGGAATTTCTTTGCCTGCATTTGTAAAATCTTTTGAGACCCGCGGAACAGAAATATTGAAATGATTGAAAACATAATTGATAAAGCCGGAACAATCAAACCCTTTATCTTTATCTGTAGATCCATATTTATATTTAATTCCAATAAGTGTTTCCGCAAAATCAACTACATCAGAAGCAGATACGTTTTTTGTATTAATGGTTCGTTCCGGTACTTTATTTTTTATGACAACAACACTGCGAATATCTGAACTGTTGCTATTTTCAGGTTTACTTGTCCTTCGTGAAGCGCTACAGCCAGTCAGAATAATAATAGAAATAATACAGCAATAAAATAGAATCGTTTTCATAGTAGGTTTTAAAGGCCGGATGATTTTTTTACAAAATCCGCTTCGTCAATATTGGCTCAAATATCCAAAAAAAAAATTCAATGGAAGTTGCATTTTTATAAATGTCTTTTTTAAAATAGGATGAAATTGCATAAGCGCGTACGTTTTTCATATGAGTTGCTGTTTTTGCGCTTTGCTCATTCTAAAGTAATTTTGCGGCGTTTGTAAATACTATTTTAAAAAACAAATTCATATTAAATATGGCATACGATGTAATAGTTTTAGGCAGCGGCCCGGGCGGTTATCCTGCAGCGATCAGGGCTTCTCAATTAGGAAAAAAGGTAGCAATTGTAGAACGTGAAAGCCTTGGTGGTATTTGCCTCAACTGGGGGTGTATTCCTACCAAAGCTTTACTGAAAAGCGGGCAAGTAATGGAATATGCGAATCATTCAAAAGATTATGGAGTAGAAGTAAGTGATGCCAAACCGAACTTTGAAAGTATGATCAAACGCAGTCGTGGTGTTGCAGATAAAATGAACAAAGGTGTTACCTTTTTAATGAAAAAAAATAAGATTGATGTCGTGATGGGAACCGGGAAATTAATTTCTTCAACGAAACTGGAAGTAACTTCTGCTGATGGGAAAAAGCAAACACTTGAAGCAAAAAATATCATCATCGCAACGGGTGCAAGAGCGAGAGAATTGCCAACAATGAAATTGGATGGGAAGAAAATAATTGAATACCGCAAAGCGATGAGCCTGGAAAAACAACCAAAATCAATGATTGTCGTTGGCTCCGGCGCCATTGGAACTGAGTTTGCCTATTTTTATAACAGTATTGGTACAAAAGTTACGTTGATAGAATTTTTGCCAAAAACAGTTCCTGTAGAAGATGAAGAAGTTTCTAAAGAACATGAAAAAAGTTTTAGAAAACAAGGAATCACGGTAATGACAAACAGCGAAGTTACCAGCGTTGAGACAAGCGGAAATGGTGTAAAGGCAAAAGTAAAAACTCAGGACGGTGAGGTAACGATAGAAGCAGAAATACTTTTAAGCGCTGTCGGAATTGTCGCAAATCTTGAAAATATTGGTCTGGAAGAATTAGGGATCAAAACAGAGAAAGGAAGGATTGTTGTTAATCAATATCAGCAGACAAATGTTCCCGGTGTTTATGCAATCGGCGATTGTACGCCACATCAGGCACTGGCCCATAAAGCAACGAAAGAAGGAATTAATGCGGCTGAACATCTTTCAGGAAAAACACCGGAACCGATTGATTATAACAACGTTCCGGGTTGTACTTACTGCTCTCCTGAAATCGCTTCCGTTGGCTATACTGAAAAAGCGGCTAAAGAAGCAGGCTTTGAATTAAAAATTGGAAAATTTCCTTTTATAGCAAGCGGAAAAGCAACAGCAGCAGGTGCTACAGAAGGTTTTGTAAAAATTATTTATGATGCAAAGTATGGCGAATTATTAGGCTGTCACATGATTGGATATAATGTAACAGAAGTAATTGCAGAAGTGGTTGTTGCCCGTAAGCTAGAAACAACAGCGCACGAAATATTAAACGCCATTCATCCACATCCAACCATCAGCGAAGCAGTGAAAGAAGCTACAGCAGTGGCTTACGGCGAAGCAACGGATATTTAGATAAAGTACTTCAATAAACTTTAAAAAAATAGCCCGCAAACGCAGGCTATTTTTTTAATTCATATTTTTTATTTCACCTCGAAAGTTACTTTTCTGTTTCCCCAGAACAGATTCACTTCTCCTTCCGGACTGATCGTGAAAGTCATTTTTTCAAATGGTGTATTTATTTCCTGGTATTGTGTTGTAATTCTTAACTGATCATCTGACTCCTTGTAGGTAAATGCGCCCCATTGATCCCATGTTTTATTAAAAATTACCGTTACATTTTTACCATTGAAGATGGTGAACAATCCATATTTTCCTGCCGGTAATTTTTGTCCATCAATGGTAACATCTTTATCTGTTTCAAAGACGGTTGCTTCGTTAGCGCCCGTGCGCCATACTTTTCCTTCCATTGGTTCCAGGTCTTTTCCAATGGTTCTCCCTTTTATTGATGGCTGGCTGTAATCAATGATGATGGTAGCGCCACTGGGAATTTTCTGAGTTACTGTTGCCGGTGGACTAGGCCTTTTGCTTTTATCCTCAGTCTTTTTTTGTGCATTTACACAAGTCACAAATAAGATTAAAACAACTGCAAATGAAAGAACTTTTTTCATGATAATTTTTTTTATGAAATGAAAATTAAATAGTCTAAAATTATAGCTAAAGGTAATAAAGAAATTTTTGGAAAAGGTAAGAACAGTAAAGAAGCAAATATGGCCAGTTCACCTGGAGTGTAACGTGGCATATTTAAGCAATAACCGGAGCAGCTGCAAGTATTTCTTCACTGGCCAGGTCTTTAAACTTTTTAAAATTTTCTATAAATTTAAGAGCGAGTTCTTTTGCTTTTTGATCATATAATTGCTTATCATCCCAGGTATTTCTAGGATTCAAAATTTCTGATGGAACACCCGGGCAATCTTTTGGTATCATCACACCAAAAACAGGATCCATATCATAATCTACCGTATGCAATAAGCCTTCTAAAGCAGCAGTGATCATCGCTCTTGTATAATTAAGTTTTATACGACTTCCAATTCCATAGGGGCCTCCACTCCAGCCGGTATTGATCATCCATACGTTTACATCATTTTCTTTTATTTTTTTGCCGAAGATTTCTGCATATTTTGCCGGATGTAAAGGAATGAAAGGAGAAGCGAAACAGGCACTGAACACCGGTTTTGGCTCATTCACACCTTCTTCTGTGCCGGCAACTTTTGCGGTGTATCCGCTGATAAACTGGTACATCGCCTGTCCGGCAGAAAGTTTGCTGATTGGAGGTAAAATTCCATATGCGTCAGCGGTTAGTAAAAAAATGTTTTTAGGGATTCCGCCGATGGAAGGATGAACCGCATTTTTGATAAAACTTAAAGGATAACTTACTCTTGTATTTTCAGTAATTTTTTTGCAGGAAAAATCAATTCTATTTGTTCCATCAATAAAAGTTACGTTCTCTACCAAAGCTCCGGGACGGATTGCCTGGAAAATTTCCGGCTCTTTTTCAGGACATAGATCAATGGTTTTAGCATAACAGCCACCTTCAAAATTAAATACTGATTCTTCGTTCCAACCGTGTTCGTCATCACCGATCAACTTTCGGTTCGGATCGGTACTTAACGTGGTTTTGCCGGTGCCACTTAAACCAAAAAAGATAGCAGTATCGTGATTTTTTCCGATGTTGGCTGAGCAATGCATGCTCAATACATTTCTGTCGTGTGGTAATATAAAATTTAAGATAGAAAAGATTCCTTTTTTGATCTCTCCTGTATATGCTGAGCCGCCTATGAGAATGATTCTTTTCGTAAAGCTGATGATGGTAAAATTTTCCTGTCTTGTTCCATCTGTTTCAGGATCTGCAAAAAATGTAGGTGCATGAATGATATACCAATCAGGATTAAAATTTTCTAATTCTTTCTTTGAAGGCCGCAAAAACATATTGTAAGCAAATAAATTGCTGGAAGGATCTTGGTTAATGTTACGGATATTCAAGCGGTATTTCGGCTCAGCGCATGCATAAGAATCCCTGATCCAGATTTCTTTTTCGCTTAAATGGTCAATCATTTTTCTATAAAGAACATCAAAATGTTTTTCTTCGATTGGTTGATTAATGTCATTCCAGTTTACAACGTTTGATGTGATCTTATCTTTAACAATAAAGCGGTCTTTTGGGCTGCGGCCGGTAAATTTTCCTGTATGGATTACCAAGGCTCCTCTTTCACTTAATACGCCTTCATTTCTTTCGATACATTGCTGCGTAAGTTCATTTGGTGGAAGCTGGTAAAAAGTGTTTTCAGCAGAAGGCAGCCCGATTGAAAACAGAATATTTTTTGGTACTTCAAACATAGTTGGTACTGACATACAAACATTTTTAGTTTAGTGTGCAAAGTTAGTTATTCGGTTTTTTGACAATTTTTAAAACACGCGATTTTGCTGTGATTGTATCTTGCCCTTCAACTCTTATAACAGTTAATCTCTAATAAAGTCACTGAATGTTTAAATAAAATGATACATGTACTCGGATTTCATTATACACAATAAAAAAATATTTTTTTTATTGTGTATAATTTACACCACTTTAATTTTCAAATTATGGAAGTAATAGCGAAGTGGTTTTGATAAATAGAAATGTGTAATATTTGTTTGTTTACTATATTGCAACCATTAATTTTCCTGAATAATGCTGCATTAAAATTGTCAAATTCTTATTCTGGCAGCTTTCAAAATTTGATTTTTAAAATTATTAAAAAATAAAACTCAATGAAATATCTACCACTAAATCCGGAGATTTTTATCCAAAACAGGAAGAGGTTTGTCGACAAAATGGATAGAAATTCCATCGCAATATTTAACAGCAATGACGAGCTTCCTTTTAATGGTGATGCGACTCATCCATTTGCTCAAAACTCAGACTTGTTCTGGCTTTCAGGGATTGAACAGGAAGAAACGATGGTTATTTTATTTCCGGATAATCCGGATGAAAAATACCGGGAAGTATTGGTTTTGGTACGTCCTAATGAATTAAAAGAAAAATGGAACGGGCACCAGCTGAGAAAAAATGAAGCAGAAGAAATATCCGGAATGAAAAGGATCGTGTGGTTGGATGAATTGGAAGGAATGCTACAGCAATGGATTCATTTGTCAGATACCATTTATTTGAACACGAACGAAAATGACCGGAAAGCAAATGAAGTGCCTGTTCGCGATTACCGTTATGCTGGGTATATGCGTAACCGTTATCCATTGCACAATTATAAACGAAGTGCAAAGATCCTAAGAGAATTGCGGGCGATAAAAACGCCTTTGGAAATCGAAGTGATGCAAAAAGCCATTGACATCACTGATAATACTTTCAGACATTTATTAAAATTTATAAAACCGGGTGTGATGGAATATGAGATCGATGCTGAAATATGGCATTCATTTCTCAAGCAGCGGGCAACAGGTCCGGCATACGGAAGCATTATAGCGAGTGGTGATAATGCGCGGATTTTGCATTATGTAAATAACAACCAGGAATGTAAAGACGGCGACCTGATACTGATGGATTTTGGCGCCCGTTATGGAAATTATTCTGCTGATCTTACCAGGACCGTCCCGGTGAATGCTAAATTTTCGAAACGGCAAAAAACTGTTTATAACGCCTGCCTGGATTTGCATTATTACTGCGCCTCTATTTTAAAACCGGGAATTACCATCAATCAATACACAGAAAAAGTAGCCGATAAAGCAACGGAAATTTTTCAAAAAATTGGCCTGTTGACCAAAGCAGATGTAAAAAATGAAGACCCGGAAAACCGCGCTTACCGCAAATATTTATACCATGGAATTTCTCATCATCTCGGCATTGATGTTCATGATTTGGGCACCAAAACCGAACCCATAAAAGTTGGAATGGTATTTACCATTGAGCCGGGGATTTATATTCAGGAAGAACAAATAGGCGTAAGAATTGAAAATAATTATTGGATCACTAAAAATGGAAATAAGGATTTGATGAAAAATATTCCGATTACGGTTGATGAAATTGAATCGTTAATGAAAAGCCGATAATTATTTTTATGAAAAACCAAATCCCGAATCTTTTCACCCTTCTAAATTTATTCTTTGGCTGCATGGCTATTGTATTTGCATTGCAAACAAATAATGTGATTATTTATGTCAACGATCAATACAACAGCAGTTTCAATATTCCTGAAAAGATAAGCTGGGCTGCCATTTGCATCATGATTGCAGCAGTCATTGATTTTTTGGACGGCTTTGTTGCGCGTTTATTAAGGGCGACGAGCGAAATGGGAAAACAGTTAGATTCTTTAAGCGATGTGGTGAGTTTCGGTGTAGCACCGGCAGTAATTCTTTACCAGTTATTAAGGTTCAGTTATGCAAGAGAAGCAAATGGCCTCGATGTTACTCTTTGGGCTTTAGTGCCGGCATTTATTTTGGCTTGTGCTGCCGCTTATCGGTTGGCAAAATTTAATTTGGATACTACACAGCAATATTCTTTCAGAGGCGTTCCTGTCCCTGCTGTCGGTTTATTAATTGCTTCTTTCGCACTGATTTTGCATTTTAATTACATCAACAGCATCAACAGTATCATCATTAATAAATGGTTCTTATATGCTTCAATTATTGTGCTCAGTTATTTGATGGTAAGCAATCACCGGATAATGTCGTTAAAGTTTCGTGATTTTACTTTTAAAAATAATTTGCCCAAAATTATTTTGTTGGTTATTGCAATTATTGCTGCGTTATTTTTGCATTGGATTGCAGTGCCGGTCGTTTTTATAATTTATATTATTTTATCCTTAACCATTTCAAAAAATAAAGCTGAATGAATTTTGTTGCAGAAATAAAAATAATGCCTTTAAAAGAATTGTTAGATCCACAGGGAAAAGCGGTAATGGGAGCATTAAGCAATCTTGGTATCAAAAGTATCAATGATGTGCGGATTGGCAAACATATCCAGCTCAACATGGAAGCAGCATCCGCTGAAGAAGCAAGAGCAATTGCAGAGGAAGCCGCACAAAAATTATTAGCTAATCAGGTGATGGAAGAGTTTTTTATTTCAGTTAGTTAACCAGCTGCTGTGCGACAAGCGAATGAACTTATTCCGCCGCAGTGTTAAAATCTTTTAATTGGGAAGCGGTCAATTTAAATTGCAGATTAGCAGGCTTCTCCATTGGTAGATCAGCACATTATCAATTCAGCACATTATTAAAATGCTTTATCTCGTTCCATCTCCAATAGGCAATCTGGCTGATATTACCTTCAGGGCTATTGAAGTTTTAAAATCGGTCGATTTAATTCTTGCAGAAGATACAAGAACTTCATCTAAGCTTCTGCGTCATTATGAGATCGAAAAGCCGACTACTCCTTATCATCAGCACAATGAGCATAAAATAATCGGCCATTTAACAGACCAGTTGTCATCGGGAAAAACGATGGCTTTGATAACAGATGCCGGCACTCCAGGCGTCAGCGATCCGGCTTTTTTATTGGTTAGAGAATGTATCAAAAATGATATAAGAGTAGAATGTCTTCCCGGCGCAACGGCTTTTGTTCCTGCTTTGGTTAATAGCGGATTGCCAATGAATAGTTTTTGTTTTGAAGGCTTTTTGCCGTTAAAAAAAGGACGTCAAACCGTGCTAAAAAAACTTGCTGACGAAGAACGGACGATGGTTTTTTATGAAAGCCCGATGCGACTCGTGAAATCTTTAAAAGATTTTATTGAGTATTTTGGCGCAGAAAGGCGATGTTCTGTAAGCCGCGAGTTGACGAAGGTTTTTGAAGAAAACAAGCGTGGAACTTTACAGGAGGTTCATGATTATTTTGACCAAAAAACAGTGAAGGGCGAAATTGTGATCGTGGTAGGAGGGAAGGAGTGAAATAGAATTAGCATTATTTATTTGTCTACTGCAAATCAGAAAAAGGTTTGCTATTTACTATTTCTCCTATTGATGCCCTCATTGTTTTGGAGAATGTTTATTTTAAAAAGCTATTACTGATCCTTTGTCCATCATTTTCGTTTTTTTATCCCCTCATTTTATACGAAGTTTACAGCCTTATCTTTAAACTGAAATCATGAATAAAAAGCTATCACTTTTTGTAATCTTTAATTTTTCCTTTTTAATTTTTCTTGCGGCGCAGCCCGATCGCTGGCAACAAAGAGTAAATTATAAGATGAATGTTGACGTCGATGTGCAAACAAATTTGATCAATGGAACTGAGAAATTGGAATATACAAATAATTCTCCCGATAAACTTTCCAAAGTATATTTTCATCTTTACTGGAATGCCTTTCAACCGGGTAGCGAAATGGATGTAAGAAGCCTTGAACTTGGTAAAACCCTGATCAACGGAAGGCCGGATTGGGATTCAAGAGTAAAAGATCGTATTTCTAAATTAACTCCTTCCGAAATTGGTTTTCAAAAAGTAAAATCTCTTAAGATGAATGGTGTAGAACAACCAATGAAAGTTTATGGAACGATTCTGGAAGTTGATCTAACGAAACCAATTCCGGCAAAAGGCAAAGTAAATTTTGATGTCGTTTTTGAAGCGCAGGTTCCGGTTCAGATCAGAAGAAGCGGACGCGATAATGCTGAAGGAGTTCGCTACAGCATGAGCCAGTGGTACCCAAAATTATGTGAGTACGATTATGAAGGATGGCATACACCACAATATGTTGCACGTGAATTTTACGGCGTTTGGGGCAATTATGACGTTACTATAAAAATTGATAAATCTTTTAAGCTGGGCGGTACAGGGGTTTTGAAAAATGCCAATGAAATTGGTTGGGGTTATGATAAACCCGGAACAGAATTAAAAAATATTTCCTCTTCAAAACGCACATGGCATTTTGTAGGAGATAATATTCATGATTTCGTTTGGGCTGCTGATCCTACCTATGAGCACATTGTAAAACAAGTTGATGGTGTAATGATCAATGTGATTTACAAAAAAGTAGATTCTTTGGAAAAAAGCTGGGAAACCGTTGCTGATGCGGCAGTTACCGTTTTACCTTATATGGAAAAACGTTTTGGAAAATATGCATATCCACAATACTCATTTATCCAGGGCGGCGATGGAGGGATGGAATATCCAATGGCAACTTTAATGAAAGGACCAGGGCTGGGAACTGCATTTCATGAGTGGATGCACAGTTGGTATCAGATGATGCTTGGATCGAATGAGAATGAACATCCATGGATGGACGAAGGATATGCGAGTTATGCGGAAGGAGAAGTCTATGCATATTACCGGAAAGTAAAGGATCTCAAAGAACCTGAATCACTTCCACTTAATCATGCGGGAGCTTATCGCGGATATTATTTCTTAATGAAATCCGGTTTGGCAGAACCAATGACAACAAATGCCGATCATTATAACACCAATTTTGCCTATGAAATAAATGCTTATTCAAAAGGAGAAATGCTGTTGGAGCAATTAGGATATATCGTTAGTGATTCTGTTCGGGATAAAATTTTACTGGAATATTATAAACTGTGGAGATTCAAGCATCCGAATCCAAATGATTTTTTTAAAGTCGCTCAAGATGTAAGCGGCATTCAATTAGGGTGGTATAAAGAATATTGGTTAAACACGATCAAGACGATTGATTACAGCATCGACAGTCTTTGGGAAGATGGAAATGTTACCAAAATAAGATTGAGAAGAATTGGCCAAATGCCGATGCCGATTGATCTTGAGCTTACTTTTAAAGATAGCACCAAAGAGCTACACTACATACCAATGGATATGATGCTTGCAGATAAACCCGCAGAAAATTCTGAAAAAAGGTTTGTTCACGAAGAATGGAACTGGACAAATCCGACTTACATTGTTGAGTTTAATCATCCTTTAAATCAATTGGTCGAAGCGGAAATTGATCCGACAAAAAGAATGGCTGATGTGAATCTCGATAATAATGTTTTGAAATTGAACTGGTAAAAGGTCTTGTGATGAGAGCCTCAGTAATTAGCAATTGCTGAGGTTTTTATTATTTTACAGTAAACAAACAAAAAACGTCAATTTGAAATTTGCGTTTATTTTCAAACATTCTTATTTCAGAATCATCACTGGCAACTTTGCATTTCTGTAAATTGCTTCTGAAATATTTTTATGCGTCAGGGAATATAAAAAGCTATACTCCCCGGGCAATGCAATAATTAGTTGCACTTCATTTATTTTTTCGAAATATAAAATTCCGTCAATCACGTTCGTGTCATTTACATAGTAAATCTGGTGATGAAAATCTTTCAAATAAGCATGCAACGCTTTTTCTTTCTCTAAAAACTTAAAATCAGGATTTTCATACCTTTTTTTTGGATCTACATTCAGTACCATTAATTCAACATGCTCCCATTGTGCTGTACTGCGCAAGCGGTTTAGTTTATTCATATCATGTATCGCACCAAAATTGCACGGTACGAGTGCCTTTTCAACAGGTGCATATTTAAAATCTTTAGGGACAATTAAAACGCGTACAGGGCTGATTTTTGCGATGCTGATGACATTCCCGGAAATCAAAGATTCGCTTGAGTAATTGGCGTTGTCAATACCAAGTAAGATCATTACAGGCTGTTCCGTTTTTATTAAATGAATAATGCCTCTCAGGAGCGGAAGCTCTGTAATGGCAGTTTGAATTTTAATATTTGATCCTGTTTTCTCATCGAGCTCTTTGCATAACTGATTCAATTGCTCCTTTTCGCGCTCCCTGCTTTTGTTAAGATAAGCCTGATCAACATTGGCAAACTCGCCAGCCATGATCACGCTTTCGTATATAGAAGTATAAAATGACCGTAATAAAATAATCCGTTCATAATTATATTTCAGGCTCCATTCAGCCGCGAAATCAATCGCATTTTTGGATGCTGCAGTAAAATCCAATGGTAAAAGCAGGGTTTTCATATAAAAAGTGTTAAAGCAAAATCACACAAGAATTCCCATGACCGTGTTATCTTTTTTTAATAAAGCCATTGAAGGTTTTCCTTCTAATCATAGATCGCGAGTGGATTTCTATTAAACGAATTTACTGAAATCAGTTCGACTTTCAATAAAAAAATACCCGGAACCACTGCTCTGACAGCCAAAAATTTTTATTAAATTTTTTGAAAGTAGTTTGTTATTTAACTATCAAGTATCTAACTTTGTACGCGCATTCCCTAAAACAAGCTTCAATGCCTTTTCCCAATCAAAAAGCGGAAACCACGCGACATTTTACTCATCTAGCATTAGA
This sequence comes from Chitinophagaceae bacterium, assembly GCA_025933935.1. Taxonomy (GTDB): domain Bacteria; phylum Bacteroidota; class Bacteroidia; order Chitinophagales; family Chitinophagaceae; genus Ginsengibacter. The sequence continues at coordinate 10,665 of JAICYZ010000022.1, read as the reverse complement.
ATTGAGGGACAATATCCGCGGCTTTATGCAACAAAAATTCAGAGAAAATCAGATTGATCTGACCTATGAGATGCACCAGATTATGGCATGTTTATGGAGAAAAGATGGGCTTAAGCAACAGGAGCTTGCCGATCTTACTTTGAAAGATAAAGCCAGCATGACATTTCTCATAGATAACCTGACGAAACGTGGATTAGTGAGAAGGGCAGATGATCCGGCTGACAGGAGAAGTAAACTGATTTATCTTACACAGAAAGGAAAGCAGTTGGGCAAAAAGGTAGAACCGTGGGTAATTGAATTGTTCACAAAGGCATCTGCCGGATTGAAAATTAATGAGATCAGGGAATGTATAAACGCGGTTGAGAAAATGCGGGATAACATAAAGAAATAAGTTATTAAGACTTTAACAGAATAAATGTTGCATATATGCAAGAAGAGTCTTTGGTGGTGTATGGATCTAAGCGGGTAATCATTACATTTACTGCCGTAGTTTGTGCACTGCTCCAAATAATAGATACTACTATTGTAAACATTGCTTTACCAACCATGCAGGGTAGCCTTGGAGCCTCACTCACGGAAATTACCTGGGTTATTACGGCTTATGCAATCGCTAATGTAATTGTTATGCCGATGACAAGCTGGCTGAGTCAACAGTTCGGACGGCGTAATTATTTTGCTGCATCGATTATGATCTTCACTTTTACATCCTGGGCGTGTGGAAATGCAACGAGCATCGAAGAACTGATCATTTTCCGTTTCATCCAGGGGATAGGTGGTGGTGCATTGTTGGTTACCGCTCAAACCATTATTACAGAAAGTTATCCGATAGAAAAAAGAGCAATGGCACAAACGATTTACGTGCTCGGTGTAATTGTTGGCCCGACGCTCGGCCCGCCTCTTGGTGGTTATATTGTTGATAATTATTCGTGGCCTTATATTTTTTACATCAATATTCCTGTCGGTGTGCTGGCTACTTTACTGACGCTTCAATTTGTAAAAAGCCCAAAATTTGCAGAAAAAGTGAGTGCAAGAAATGTAGACTGGCTGGGCATTGCTTTACTCATTATTTCCGTTGGTTCGCTGCAGTTTATCCTCGAAAAAGGACAGGAAGAAGACTGGTTCAACAGCACTTTAATTATTTTATTGTCGGTAGTTTGTTTTTTTGCCTTTTACTTTTTTATATGGCGGCAGTTAGTTTATAAACATCCGGTGGTAGAACTGCGGGTTTTTAAAAACCGAAATCTGTCTATTGGCAGCATTCTGTCATTTGTGTTGGGTTTTGGACTGTTTGGCTCTACGTTTATTATTCCGCTTTATACACAAACAATTATGGGCTGGACAGCGTTGCAGGCTGGCATGCTGATGATTCCCAGCACTATTTTTACCGCGATTATGATGCCTTTCGTCGGCAAAATGATGGAGCGTGGTGTTCCTTTTCGCTTGCTGATCACCTCAGGTATGATCATCTTTTTTATCTATAGCATGATGGCTTATAAAGTACTTACGCCAAATACAGGGAGTGATGCTTTTTTCTGGATTTTAGTCATTCGGGGCGTTGGGCTTGGTTTGCTTTCGATTCCAATTACCACGCTCGCTCTTTCCACGTTACGCGGCCAGGAGATTGGCCAGGGAGCGGCATTATCCGGTATGCTGAGACAATTGGGAGGTTCATTTGGTGTAGCAATTATTTCCACTTACCTCATTCGCGATAATCAACTCCACCGGAGTGATTTAGTAAGCAAACTTTCCGTTACCGATCCAAATGTCCAACAACATATTGAAGCATTGAGCAAGGGTTTTCAATCAAAAGGAACTCCATGGGATATAGCCCATAAGATGGCCCTTCAATTACAGGACAGGCTTGTAGATATTCAGGCTACAGTGCTTTCCTATATGGATGTTTTTCTGTGGATTGGAGTGATGTTTTTAGTGTGCGTCCCGTTTGTATTGATACTGGTCAAAAAATCTAAAAGAAAAGTTGATCTCGCACATGTCGGTGAATGAACCGATTTGCTCATTTGTTAGTGGAGCCAAGCTAGCTGATTGATAATATATATTTTTGCTTAAAAAAATCTTCTTCGAAAATTTTACTGATTTCCCATGCTCTCGGACGAAGGCCGCTTTCATGAATTTCTTTTGAAAGGTCTCCGCCTTTTAAACAAATTAATCCGGTAATTTTTTTGGGCTGGTCAACCGGTTTCTTATTCAACAATGGTTTGCTCCAACCCCACAAATCCTTTAAGGGAGCAACGGCCCTTGAAACAACCACGTCAAATTTTTTATCTTTGATATCTTCTGCACGGGTATGCTTGACCGTTATATTTTTCAATTCTATTTCAGAAGCGATTGCCTCCGTTACTTTTAACTTTTTTTGAATACTATCCACCAAATGAAAATGTACATCAGGAAAAAATATTGCCAATGGAATCCCCGGGAATCCACCGCCGGTACCCAGATCCATGATCCTGTAGCCTCCCGGAAAATCAAATTGAGTGGCAATAGAAAGAGAATGCAAAACATGATGTTCATAGAAGTGATCCATATCTTTCCGCGAGATCACATTGATCTTTTGATTCCAGTCTTCGTATAGCTTTTTAAGCTCTGAAAATTGTTGCAATTGTTTCTCAGTAAAATCAGTAAAATATTTTGTAATAATTTCCATCACTGTTTATAAACTTCCTGCCAAAACTAACGTTTTATTTATCTGCCTTTTTCAAACTAAAAATTCAGCTTATTTGTTCTTTTACCATAGCACGAATTGCGTCACGATGTGGAAGGCTACAAAGATACTTTTGAAATACGAAAAGGATGTCGCTTAAAATGTTACTTCGAAAGGAAAATATTTTGTAAAAAAAGGAAACAAGATGAATTCAAAAACATCCTTGCCCGATTTTTGTAATTTCGCAAACACATAATGGCAAGTGAAAGAAACAATTTGATATGGCGGTATTTTCTGCAACAAAAAGCGCTGTTTCACAGAAATTACCGGCTTTTTATGGTGGGCCAAACATTGTCATTGATTGGTACATGGATTCAGAGGATGGCGATGATGTGGCTTGTGTATCGGCTTACCGGTTCTGCTTTTTTACTTGGCGTGGTTGGCTTTTGTGAACAGATTCCTATTTTTTTAATTGCTCCTTTTGCCGGTGTTTATGCCGATCGTTGGAATAAACACAAGGCACTTTGCCGCATTGAAGCATTTGCCTTGGCGCAGGCTTTTTTGTTAGGTCTGCTCACGCTTTTCAATCTCGTTGACATCTGGCACATAATTGTATTAAGCCTTTTCCTTGGCGTCATCAATGCGTTTGAAGTTCCGATAAGACAATCGTTTGTTGTGGAAATGGTAGAACGCGACAAGGAATCTCTTTCTAATGCAATCGCTTTAAATTCCACAGTCTTTAATTTATCACGGCTAATTGGCCCCTCCATCGCAGGAATACTGATCAGTGCTGTTGGAGAAGGCTGGTGCTTCATGGCAAACGCTTTCAGTTATGCCATTGTACTTGTAAGTCTGCTAATGATGCGCCTTCCCAAAAATATAATCGTAAGGGCAAAAGAAGCTCAAATCATTAAAAAACTAAAAGAAGGAATTTCGTATGTTAGAACAAACAGGATGATGTGGTCGTTATTGGTACTGTTGGCAATTGTAAGTTTTTCGAACGCATCTTTGAAAACATTGGCACCTATTTTTGCAAAAGATGTTTTGCACGGCGGCGCTCATACTCTTGGTTTTTTGATGAGCGCTGCGGGAGTTGGCGCTATTTGCGGTGCATTATTTCTAACCAAAAAAAAATCGGTCTCTTTATTAAAACGTATTGTATCAGTTACCGGAATTTTATTAGGTGCGGCAATGATCTGCTTTGCAATTTCCCGTTCACTTCCTTTGTCGCTTTTTTTTATTGCGATAGCAGGGTTAGGCCAAATGATGCATACTGCATGTACCAATACGCTTTTGCAGTTGCATGTAGATGATGATAAACGCGGCAGGGTAATGAGCTTTTACACAGTGTGCTTGCAGGGGACAATGCCTTTTGGAAGTTTGCTGGCTGGCGCTTTCGCAGGTGTTACCAGTGGGCCATGGGCAGTGGCATTGATGGGCGCATTTTGCCTTTTAGGAACACTTTTTTTTAAAGAAAAAAATATACGGAAACGGTTAAAAGCGGTTCGAAAACAACATAGTCTTTCACGCTATTGAAATCATGCCGAAAGATTATTCGTGTTTTATTTCCTCTGCCGAAGCTTCATTTTTTATTTGCAGTTTCAAATCTGGAAAAAATGAAACGATCATTAAAACGACGCAACTGAAAATCAGTAAATACAAACCATATTGTTTTTGCGGGCAATAAGTATTGTAGCAGGAAGTAAAAATGACATAAGTTTTTAGTAAGTAACCGATGTTTAATGCAGCAAAAAAAATCAAGGTTCTTTTTGCCCATATCTTATCGATAAAAATTAAAATAAGGGAGGAAATCGCAAAGAAAACAAACACTTTCCCCGGCCTTCCATACATATTTTGTTCAGAAAAAAAACCGGTAAAAGATTTATGTAGGTCCGGGTAATAAGCCCAGGGAAGAAAGCAACTGATTGCTAATAAAAGGCATGCAAGAAAACCGGTTAGTTTGTAATATTTCATAATAAAAAAAAGACAATTTTTGTGCTGCAATGTTAGGCCATTTTCTTTATTTCAATTCGGTTAGCATTTTGCCAATATTATTTTCCAGAAATATTTTTAAATAGAAAAACAGGAAATACAGTTATTTATTAAAAGGCTGAAGGCGGAACGTTTACTGACTATCAAATTAATAATTCATCACGTTGGTTATTTATTAAGCTCTATCACCTCACAGTCTTTAATATCTTTTTCGCCAATAGCAAATCGTATCAGCGTTCTTACTTTGTGCCAGCCTTGTTTTCCTGCCGCCCCGGGATTCATATGCAGGCAATGTAGTTTATCATCATACATGACTTTTAAAATGTGTGAGTGCCCGCTAATAAAGAGTTGTGGCTTGTGGATTAAAATTTCCTTTTTTGTTTCCGGGTTGTATTTTGGCGGATAGCCTCCAATATGGCGCATCATTACCTTAACTTCTTCACACATAAAAATCAGCTGCTCGGGGAAAACGCTTTTTATGTCATATCCATCAATATTTCCATAAACTCCGCGAAGTGGTTTAAAAGATTTTAAATCATCGGCAATAACAGAACTTCCGAAATCTCCTGCATGCCATATTTCGTCACAGTTTTTAAAATGTTCAAAAACAGAGGGATCAAGATAATTATGCGTATCTGAAATAAGTCCGATTCGTGTCAAAAGAATTGTTTTATCGTTTACGCAAAATAAAGCGATTCAGTTCACTTTGTCTCATAAAAGAATTGAATGGGATTAATAGTAAACGGCAACAGAAATAGAGTTTTCTGCAAATACAAATTCTCTTTATTTATTCGTCTATTGTAAAGAAAAAATATTTTTTGGCTTCTCTTTTGTCAGTTTCTTTCTCTTTACATTTAACCTTATTTTTCAAGGCAAAATAAATTATTTTTGCGCCCTTATCTGAAAGAAACGATTCACATGACAGAGGAAGAAATTTCAATTCAGGAGCAGTACGAAGATGTTTTGAAAACCGGCGATGATGCTGGAATGCGCGAGTTTTTAAATCAACAAAACATCAGCGACGTTGCTGAACTCATCTATGAAAATGAAGACAGGGAAATTGAAATTTTCCTGCACCTTTCTTTGCATCGTGCTATCGGCGTTTTCAAAATTCTCGATCATCCTACTCAAAAAGATATTATCAAAAATCTGCCACCGGCAAAGAGCGCAGAATTACTAAATGAAATGCAGCCGGATGACCGCACATCATTTTTTGAAGACCTTCCAAATGAGGTAGTACGTGAGCTCGTAAAAACTTTAAAGCCTGAAGAAAGAAAGATTACTTTATCCCTTCTCGGTTATCCGGAAAACAGTGTTGGCCGCTTGATGACACCTGATTACATTTATGTTTATGAATATAACACGGTTGCAGAAGTTTTGAATATTATCCGGGATGTTGGAAAAAATACCGAAACAATTGATGTAATTTATGTCATCAATAAACACGGTGAATTGTTAGACGATATCCGGATACGCGAATTTATTCTTGCCTCACCGAACACGAGAGTGAGCGACATGATGGACGGAAGATTTATCGAGCTAAATGTAAATGATGACCAGGAAGCGGCCAACGAGGTTTTCAAAATGAATAACCGTGTGGCACTGCCGGTTGTAGATGATTACAACGTATTGCTGGGAATTGTTACGATCGACGATGTATTGTGGGTTGCCGGTGAAGAATTTAGCGAGGACGTGCAGAAGATCGGTGGTTCGCAGGCCTTAGACATGCCTTACCTTGAAACGCCGTTGTTTACGTTGGTAAAAAAAAGAGTTGGCTGGCTTACAATACTTTTTTTAGGCGAAATGCTTACTGCTACAGCCATGGCGTATTTCAACAGTGAGATGGAAAAAGTAATCATTCTTACTAATTTTATTCCACTCATTATCAGTACCGGAGGCAACAGCGGCACCCAGGCGTCCACATTAATAATTCAGGCAATGGCTTTGGGAGAAGTTACTTTGCGAGATTGGTGGAGGGTAATGCGACGTGAAGTAATGTCCGGCTTGATGCTCGGCACCATGCTTGGTATCGTCGGATTTTGCAGAATAGCCATATGGAGCTTTTTGATGCATGAACAAATCATCACTTCTTATAGTTATGGTGAACACTGGTTTTTAATTGGACTAACCGTTTGTTTTTCCTTAGTTGGTGTAGTATTATGGTCTTCATTAATTGGCAGTATGCTTCCGATTATTTTAAAAAAATTAGGAGCAGACCCCGCCTCTTCTTCTGCTCCTTTTGTGGCCACCCTGGTGGATGTTACCGGACTAATCATCTTCTTTAATGTAGCATTGGTGACTTTGAGAGGAACGTTGCTGTAAGAAGTTTTTATAAGCAGCAAAATGCAGTAAAGGAACAAATAAACCTCATTCTTATTTTCTCCAAATAAAAAATATCCTTCATTCTTAAATGAAGGATATTTTACTTTTAAAATCTTTTTCTAATAATAGATTACGCGGTTTCGTGAACAGCTTCCCTGATCTCTTCCAATAGCTTTGCATTAAAAGCGTCAAGGTCTTTTGGGCTTCTACTGGTAACCAGTCCTTTATCAACTACTACCTCTTTATCAAACCATTCTGCGCCGGCGTTTTCAAGATCCGTACGGATGGACGGAAAGGAAGTCATTTTTCTACCTTCCAGTAAACCGGTTTCAATTAGCAATTGCGGCCCGTGACAGATCGCGGCAACTGGCTTTCCGGATTCCATAAAATCCTTCGCAAAATTTACATACTCTTTCTGTATGCGCATCTTATCAGGATTAATAACACCACCGGGAATCATCAGCGCATCATAATCAAACGGATTTGCATCAGCTAAATTCACATCTACCGGCAATTCTATTGACCAGTGATCGTGATTCCATGCTTTTACTTTGTCCTGTTCAGTTGATAAAATATCCACTTTTATACCGGCATCTTCCATCGCTTTTTTAGGGCTCGTAAGTTCTACTTCTTCAAAGCCATTTTCGGTAATAATGGCCACTCTTTTCTGATTATTGTCTTGCATAAAAAAATATTTTTAGAATGAATGAATAAACCAATTAGCACAAGAAACGTGCTAAGCAGGCGTTCATAAATGAAAAAGAAATGATGGTGAAAGCCTTCCACATTTATTTGAAGGATTGGTTATCCGGATAAACAAAAAGTTATTTAAAAATCACAAATCCTTATCTTAGTTTTTTTTACAACTTCTTTTATGGCATTAAGCAGAATTTGGGCGGCCTTTATTATTGTTGCATTCCTGGCTGCAAGTTTTCAATGTATTTTTATTAAAGGAAACACAGATATTTATAGCCGGATGGTGGTTGGTAAAGCCGGTGATACGTCGCACACAAAATCTTTAGACACCACCGCAATTCCGGCTTCAGTTTTTAGTCAATTAAAAAATGGGAAAACGTATGCCGATGGTACTACGACATACAGCAAAACTGCTTCCGGTAGATATGTGAGTTATCACGAGCAACATGCTGATGGTGTTATTGCGACTGCAAAAACAGCAGTGGATATATCTATTAATCTTATAGGAATCATGGCCTTGTTTATGGGATTCATGAGTATTGCCGAACGAGCTGGTGGAATCAGGCTGTTGTCAAAAATAATTGGTCCCTTTTTCTCAAAGTTATTTCCTGAGTTACCACGAAATCACCCGGCTATGGGACACATGGTGATGAATTTTTCAGCCAATCTTTTGGGCCTTGATAATGCAGCAACACCATTTGGACTTAAAGCCATGGAAAGCCTCCAGGAATTAAATCCGAATAAGGATACTGCTTCTAATTCACAGATTATGTTCTTGTGCCTCCATGCATCGGGCCTGACATTAATACCGGTAAGTATTATCGCCATACGAGCTTCTCTGAATGCGTCAAATCCTACTGATATTTTTATTCCCTGTATGATCGCTACGTTTGTCGCCACCATGACAGCAATGATGGTTGTTTCCTTCAAACAAAAAATAAATATTTTTCAACCGGTCATCTTGTTATGGGTATTGGGAATTTCAGCGGTCATGTCATTGATGGTTATTTATTTGAAATCCCTGAATTATACCGGCGTGCAAACCTTCTCAGGGATATTAAGTAATGGCCTTATATTGGCCATATTCTTTGTGATCATTCTCGGCGCGTTGTATAAGAAAATAGACATTTTCGATGCTTTCATCGATGGAGCAAAAGGTGGATTTGAGATTGCTGTAAAAATTATTCCGTACCTCGTAGGCATGCTGGTTGCCATAAGTCTTCTTCGCACCAGTGGCACTTTTGAAGTAATTATTGATGGCATGAGAAACTTATTTTCTGCTCTTGGAACGGATACCAGGTTTGTTGCCGGATTGCCAACTGCATTAATAAGGCCATTAAGCGGAAGCGCTGCCCGCGGAATGATGATCGATACGATGACAACGTATGGCTCAGATTCATTTGCGGGAAGCTTGTCTTCCATTTTGCAGGGAACATCCGATACGACTTTTTATGTGGTTGCAGTTTATTTTGGCGCGGTGTCTATTAAAAATACCCGTTATGCAATTGGTGCAATGCTGATTGCTGATTTGGCTGGTATTATTACTTCTATCTTTTTGGCATATCTGTTTTTTGGAAATACAGCATAGCTTTACAAGCGACTACCAGCAAGAAATAAAATAGCATTGAAGAATTACGATTAAGAAAAAAGCCAGAAAAAATGACATAACTCACTTAAAAAGTAAAAAATAAAATGACAACAATCAAAGGCCCGGGCATATTTATCGCCCAATTTATCGGAGAAGAAGCGCCATTTAATAATTTAGAAAACATTTGCCAATGGGCAAAAGAGAAAGGATTCATTGGTGTTCAATTACCTACCTTAGATGATCGCTTTATTGATTTGCAAAAAGCGGCAGAAAGCAAAACGTATGCGGATGAATTGAAAGGAACCGTAAATAGTTTTGGTTTGGATATTACCGAGCTTTCTACGCATTTGCAGGGACAATTGATTGCCGTTAATCCTGTTTATGACACCTTATTCGACAGTTTCGCTCCGGAAAAATATCGCAAGAATCCAAAAGCAAGGAAGGAATGGGCTGTTCAACAATTAAAGTATGCAGCTAAAGCATCTGAAAACCTGGGATTGACTGCACACGCTACTTTTAGTGGCGCTCTCTTATGGCCAACTGTTTATCCGTGGCCACAAAGGCCGCAAGGATTGGTAGAAATGGGTTTTAAAGAACTGGCAAAAAGATGGCTTCCGATCCTCAATGTTTTTGATGAATGTGGTGTAGATGTTTGCTATGAAATTCATCCGGGCGAAGACCTTCATGATGGAATTTCCTATGAAATGTTTTTAGAAAATGTTGATTTTCATAAAAGAGCGTGTTTGCTGTATGATCCTTCTCATCTTCTTTTACAATGCCTCAATTACCTTGAATACATCGATTTTTATCACCAGCGCATCCGGGCATTTCATGTAAAAGATGCAGAGTTTAATCCAACCGGAAAGCAAGGAGTTTATGGCGGTTATCAAAGCTGGGTAAACCGTGCAGGACGCTTTCGCTCGCTTGGTGATGGGCAGGTAGATTTTAAAGCAATCTTTAGCAAACTCGCTGCTTACGATTATCAGGGATGGGCTGTTTTGGAATGGGAAGATTCTTTAAAAAATTCAGAAGATGGAGCAAGAGAGGGAGCGGAATTTATCAGGAAAAATATTATTCATGTTACCGATAAAGCATTTGATGATTTTGCCGGAACCACTCCCGATGAGAAGTTGAACAAGTCTGTCTTGGGATTATGATTTTTGAAAACTTGAATTAAAATCCTTTTATCAATAATAATTAATCAATGCATCTTTTTAAAAAAATCATTGCCTGTTTATTTACTTGTTGTGTATTCATTTCTGCATCCGCACAAACGGCCGGAAAAGTAATAGAGCAAAACAGTATTGAAAGTAACATTCTTCATAAAAATGTAGCGTATTCCGTTTATCTGCCACCTGATTATTTTACATCCGAACGATCCTATCCTGTAGTCTATTTATTGCATGGT
>JAICYZ010000080.1 GCA_025933935.1 Chitinophagaceae bacterium | reverse complement strand
ATGTAAAATTTAAGCTTATTCTTAGAATGTTTGCAGTCGTTAAAAGAGGAACAAAATATGTGGATAACTCTCAAATTGCTGCATGAATTTGCGACCGAAAAAATTAAATTTGGTGATTTCTGAATCCTAGAATACTAACAAATATAGAATATTCTCATTTTTGATATTTTATTATTAGCTAATAAAATATCAGTTTAGCTTTAAACTTATTTTCACCTTTCCACTTTTGATAAAAACGCTTGTTTTTGCGGCTTTTCAGAAGTTGCTTTTCAGACTGCAAAATGATAATTTGAGTAATTTTAATGGGTATTATGATTGTCCATTTTCATTGAATAATTTTTAGTGAGATTGAAACTGTTCAATTGATAGGTGCGCAACTTATCATCGCCTTCTTTAATTTTAATATTAGTCAGAATCGGAGGATTTACAAATACCTGTACTTTGCCCGTGACCGGCCACGTTACTTCTATTTTTTCAATAGATGTTGCCTTTCCAATACCAATATGCTGACACAAAGGATTGGAACCGAAACTGCCGCCGGAATTCACATCACGGTACACCGATCTCTCAATATCATTTTCTTTAAAAGTAACCTTGATTTTTGCCCCAATTGCGACGCGGTTTGAAACAGTTCCTTCTAATAAAACATTTATCCATTTATTATCGCTTTGACCAGGATTCAGGTAGAGAGAATTTTCGTAGGCATCACCTGGATACGCTCCCCCCATTTTGATATAAATATCTTCATTACCATCGTTATCAAAGTCAGCAAAAGAAACCTCATGGCCTTTTTGCAGATTCCCTACGCGGGCAGACGTAGTTATATCGAGGAAACTTTTGCCATCCATGTTTTTAAACAACTTATTGGGCACAGCCGATTTGAAGGATGGATTACCTGTACCAAGATAAAAATCCAGGTAACCGTCATTATCAATATCGCCGAAATTAGAACCCATCGCAAACGCTATTTTATTCAGGCCAACTTTAGCAGATACATCTTCGAAGGTGCCATCATGTTTGTTCCTGAATAAAAAAACCTTTCCTGCATTATTTACTGCTGCCCCGGTTGCTTCTGCCGCTGCATAAGCTGCCAGTGATCCGGTGAATTCGTATCCGCAGACAAGAATATCCAACCAGCCATCGTTATCATAATCCCAAAACCACGTTGGGAAAGTCCTCGCCCTGTTGTTGCTTAAGCCTGCTTGCTTACTTACATCTTCAAATTTTATATTTCCACCCTTGCCGCATTCATTCTTCAATAAAATCTTCCTGCCATTAAGAGTGGAAATAAAAATATCTGTGAGCCCGTCATTATTATAATCACCGGATGTAACTCCTTTTACAAATTCAGTAATGGCACAGCCTGCTTTTCCAGCCATTTCGGTAAAAGTTCCGTTTTTATTATTGATGTACAATTCGCAGGGATGAAGCTCCTCGCCTGGAGTTGTTTCATTGCCGATAAAAACATCAAGCCATCCGTCATTATTAAAATCAGCCCATGTGGCAGTTTGCGTGGGATGAAAAGAGAGAAGTCCGGCTTCTTTTGTTACATCAGTAAATGTTCCATCGCCGTTGTTTCTAAGTAAAGAATTGGGGGTTTTACCAAACTTCCCTTTCCAGCCGCCTCTTAATACAAAGATATCTTTCAGACCATCATTATTGTAATCGGTCTGCATCATGTTTAGACCGCCGGTCAGATATCGCAATCCCGAAGAATCAGAAAGATCTGTAAAGGTACCGTTGCCATTATTCCGGTAGTATTTCATTGGCTCGGTAAGCGACCAACTGCTGAGAACAAGATCAGGATATCCATCATTGTTAAAATCATCCACAATTGCTCCGCCTGCCTGGGCTTTATAGTTGAGTCCCAAATTGGCAGCAACATCTACGAAAGGTTTTACCAAATTCGTAATATCATCATTTTTTACCTTCAGCAAAAACTGTCGCGGCACCTGCGAGGGGTAACCACCAATAGTCATGTAAGCTATATTCAGCAACCATTTTGATTCAAGATCAGAGGGATTATCAAACAATAATGCTTTATAAATTTCAATGGCCTTTTCTGAAGGAGTTTTATATTGATGAACCGCTGCGGTGGAAATAGGAAAAATACAAGATTCGGCGTTGTGCATGTGAATGCAGTTCATTCTTTCGCCCAATCGTAGATAACTTATGGCCAGGTCTTTCAAAATAGATTGCCTTTGGTCAAGATCTCCGTTTGTTCTTCCCAGCAAATCGGTGAAAATATCTATTGCTTTTTGTTCTTCTCCAAGTTGCAACAGTGCATTTGCCTTTTGATCAAGCGCTTTTGTTTTTATTTCTTCGTCTGCTGAACTTTCAATTATGGAATCACAATATTTGACTACCGTGAAGGGACTAAACACATTTTCCCGATTTTCGTAATTCTTCTCCGCCTTACTTAAAAGGTCTATCATTTCCTGGTTAGGATGTACTTTTCTTTTGCAGGAGATAAAAGAAAAAACCACAAAACTCAGAAGTAGTAGTATAAAGCTTGTCTTAATAAAATATTCTTTTCGGATTTCCATTGGCGCAAAAGTGAATAAAAAGGAAAGTTACAACAGGTACTTGCTAAGTTGGAAAAGGTAGCAACAACGCATAGTTACCACCTTTTCAATAAATTACTTCTCTATTATCCGCGCTTTATTACTTTATCAAAGGATTCGCTGAAGTTTCGCTTGCAGGAATAGGAAAAAAATCAACTTGTCCGGGTTTCGGATCAGGCCTGATAGACGGATAGTAGCCTTTTTTTCGCCATCTCAGTATATCAATATTGTTAACTTCCTCGCCTCCGAGTTCTACGCCTCTCTCGTGCATTACAGCTGCTATTGCATCATTTTTTGAAGCTAAAGTTACCGGTGGCATATTGACTCCAGGCCTTGAACGTACCTCGTTAATATATTTTGCCGCTTGTGCCGGTGTTCCAACTTCAGCTTCACACTCAGCAAGCATAAGGAGTACATCCGCATAACGGATCAACCGCATATTTAACCCATCCGGATGAAATCCATCGTCCGTCCAATCCAACACAGAATATTTGCGAAATACTCTTTTTTTAGTAACGCCATTCCTTTTACTTGGAGCCACATTCATACCATCCTCTGTAAGCGCAACTCCAGGTTGCGTTCCATCCATGGTTAAAATCTTGTCGCCCGACTCATAAATAGTATACTTATATCTCGGATCGTTGGGCTCAAACTCATTTAGAAGCTGATCAGAAGGAACGACATTCCCCCACACAATTCCATACTCCTGGCTGCGCATGATGCTTGCATCAGCAGTAGCACCTTCACCGGTGTAGCCCCAGTTAAAATTGTCATCTCCTTTGTCAACAAAAGCCACTTCAAACACTGATTCGGAATTAAATTCATGACCGGTAGCAATCTCCTGAGTTCCAAGTTTCACATCGCCATCGAAGTTGTTTAAAAAAGGCACCAAAGTGTATTTGCCATAATCCTGCAAAAGAGCTGTTTTTGCAGCAGCGTAATCGCCATTTTGCATTTGAACACGACCAAGTAAAGCATTAGCGGCACCTTTTGTTGCACGACCTTGTTGCGACTGAACGTCGGGCAGTTTTGAAGCAGCATCGGTCAAATCACTGATGATTTCAGTGTATATGTCTGCAGCGGGAGATTTCGCCTTATATCCTGTTGCCGAGCTAACCGGATCAGTATAAAGTGGTACATCACCCCATTGGGAAACAAGTTCAAAATAGGCCCAGGCTCTCAGAAATTTCGCTTCCCCGACTGTTATATCCCTGGATGCGATATCGTCGGTTACATCTGGTGCTTTTGAGATTACAAGGTTTGCCCTGTTGATCATCTGGTAACATCCTGTCCAAACGCTGGTCATTACTGCATTTGAAGGTGAGGGAGATGGTTGTTTCAACAGTTCGGCCCTTGGTGCTTCCAATTGGGCGCCCCCAGATGCAGTTTCACTACCTCTCATATCGTGGGTGAAAAACCATTCACGTCCAACCAGGTTACCGGAACGCAACGTTGAATAGATGGAGTTGAGGCCATTTTGAAGTTCTGTAGCCGTTTTAAAATAACTTTCGGTAGTAGGATTGTTTTTATCAAGAACGTTTAACTTTTTGTTACAAGCTACCACAATGGCGGTGGCAATGATAATCACACTTGCTCCTATTTTAATATTTCGGTTCATAATATCAGGTTTTATAAACATTTTACTTTTTTTTTAAAAATTCGCATTGATCCCGATTTGGTATGCTTTCGGTTGAGGATATACGGCGTAATCAATACCATTGGTTAATGATGAAGAACCCGGAGCTCTGTTTCCTACTTCCGGATCATAACCGGTATATTTTGTGAATGTAAGTATGTTTTGAGCTGAAACATAGATCCTGAAAGTTTTCACCACTCCTTTTGTCAATGACTGTAAAGATTTATCAGGTATAGTATAACTCAGCATTATATTTTTCAAACGCAGGTAGGAACCATCCTCGAGGAACCTTGTAGAAGGGCGGGCATTTTGGTTAGGGTCTGAAGATATCGCCCGGGGAACATCCGTTTTTGTATTAGTTGGCGTCCATGCATCTAATACACGGGTGCCGGCATTAAAGAAGCGAACCATTCCTTCAGTAGTTGCCCTCAGTGCATTATAGATCTTGTTACCCTGTACTCCCTGGAAGAAAACTGACAAACCAAAATTCTTATAGTTTCCGCCGAGATTTAATGAATAAGTAAATTTTGGAATAAAGCTACCTAAAAAAGTACGGTCGGAGTTATCGATTTTGCCATCTCCATTAAGATCTTTGAATTTCAGATCACCAGGACCTGTACCTCCTGTCTGAGTAGCGTGTTTTTTCACGTCTGCAGAATCCTGGAAGATTCCTTCCACGACCCAACCATAATATGATTGAATCGGGTGTCCCGGAGCAGAATTGGTGACGTTGTAACCTTCAGTAAGATCAACATCAGATCCTGCTTCGATATTAGGCACGCCTTCTGCCAGCGAGATCACGTTATTCCGTATGATGCTTAGATTTCCTAAAGCGTTCCAACGAAAATCACCTTGTCTGTCGTTATAACCG
Source organism: Chitinophagaceae bacterium (assembly GCA_025933935.1). Taxonomy (GTDB): domain Bacteria; phylum Bacteroidota; class Bacteroidia; order Chitinophagales; family Chitinophagaceae; genus Ginsengibacter. The sequence continues at coordinate 9,578 of JAICYZ010000080.1, read as the reverse complement.
AGTTGCAATTCAAAACCATTATTGCTCATGGATGCCACATTTTGATTCACGGTAGTGTTTATATAACCAAGTGAAGATGGAAGGGGAACCGCCAAAATCAAATTGTCTGTTTTACGCTGGAAATATTCAGCTGATAAGGTAAACGCATTATCCAGCAAACCTAAATCCAGGCCTACATTAAGCTGTTTTGTTTTTTCCCAATTTAAATCCGTATTTCCAAGGCTCTGAATTGAAGACGACGGGCCACTGTTAAGAGAATTACCGAATGGATAATAAGCACTGTTGGCGTTTACCCCAACTAACCATGGAGTATTTCCTAAAATAGTGCCGTTAAGACCAGTTAGGCCATAACCAGCGCGCAACTTCAATTCAGAAATTTTTGATTGACTTTTCATGAAATCTTCCTGGTCGATCCTCCAGCCAATAGATCCGGAAGGGAACGTAGCCCATTTCTTACCTGGCGCCCATACCGAAAGTCCATCACGCCGTATGGCAGCGCTCAGAAGATATTTACCCTTAAAATCATAATTAAGACGACCTACATATGATACCAGGTAATTTTCACCTACCAGCGTTTGAACAAAAGAGTTGCTTGCATTATTAAGTGTTTTTAATTCATTTGATGCCTGGTTCCCATTTGCATTTTCCTGCCTGGTATTCTGCGCCTGGTATTCATAAACTGCAATTGCATTCAAATGATGATCGCCAAAAGTTTTGTCAAATGTAAGTTGCTGTGTATATAATTTTACGGAAGAAATAGACCTGTTATTTGTGATCGTGGCCTGTATAGCGCTGGAACCGGCGATTGTACCACTATCGTTGAAAATTGGAGAAAAACGGTAGTCTAATCCGTTGGCGTAATCAATTCCAAATGTCGAACGGAATTTGAGCCATTTGGTAAAGTTCACTTCCACATACGCTGTTCCAAAGATCTTCGTCGTCATTCTGTTACCCGGGTTTTTTACTGTCGCGTCTTCTATTGGGTTTGTTGGGTCACCTCCATCCAAAACAGAGTTTACACCTCTAAATCCATCTGATGTTGTAGGATCGTAGACAGGCATATACGGCATCATCTTTATTACATTTACTAAATTAGACCTTGTGCCTGTTTCATTATTATCGTATGCCTGGTTGCCATATGCAGCATATAGATTCTCGCCAAACGTAAACACTTTGCTGATCCTGTGTTCAGAATTAATCCTAAAATTATAACGACGGTATCCCACTGTAGGAGTCGTTCCAAGCTGGTTAAAATATCCTGCAGACGCATAAAAGCGGGAAACATCATTTCCTCCGCTTAAGCCAATATTCGTTTGTGTCATTGCTCCCTGTTTGAAATAAGCATCCTGCCAGTCAGTAACGTTGTTTCCATAAGTTGTGGCGGCTCCATTGTAAATTGCCTGATCCACGTAAGGTGGAAGGCGACGCGGCACCTTGCTTCCACGATATGCCATTGCATATTCATCAAACTGAGAAGGATTGAGTAAACTTAATCTTTTGGTGATATCCTGGATGCCATAATAGGTATCAAGACTTACATGAATTTTTCCATCTCTTGTACCTTTCCTGGTAGTAATCATAATTACTCCATTGGTCGCTCTTGAACCATAAATAGCAGCGGCAGATGCGTCTTTCAAAACATCTACAGATTCGATGTCGCGGGTATCAAACATCGACAAGTCACCGGTGGGAAATCCATCAATTACATATAAAGGGTTGGAAGCATAAGTGATCGAACTGATACCTCTTATCCGAACCAATGGTTCAGTTCCCGGACTTCCATTGTTTATTACCTGGAGGCCAGGTACCCGTCCCTGCAATGCCTGCTGAACACTTGCTACAGGAAGTTCTGTCACTACTTTTCCACTAACTGTAGAAATAGCGCCGGTAACGGTAGCACGTCTTTGCGTACCATAACCCGTTACTACCACTTCGTTAAGGCGGGAATTACTTTGTGTCAGCGATACCGATATATTCTTTTGATCGCCCACCGGTACTTCCCTGTCTACAAAACCCAGGGAGCTGATAACCAAAACATCTCCGGGAGATGCAGGAATACTAAAGCTTCCATTTTTATCAGTAGTGGTTCCCCTGGTGGTGTTCTTAATCATTACAGAGGCAGCCTGAACCGCTTTTCCGCTTTCATCGGTGATGGTACCGTGCACCGACTGTGCATAGGTAATCGATTGAAAAGCGGTGCAAAGGAAAAACAGGAGAAGAGGGGTTTTACTTTTTCCTGTTATTAATGCAATTTTTTGAAAGAATGGATTTGAGATACTAATCATAACAATTGGTTTAAATATTTGAAACAGAAGATTCAAAGTTCAGTACGTCATGAATCAAATCAAATCCAGCAGACCAGCTACCTTCATGACTAATTTTATTAAACAGTACGGATAAAAACCAATTGACGAAAAAAGAAATCGATTACATAATAATTAGCAAGTTTTGAAAATTTCGCGTGAATACCGAACTTCTAATTATTATCTTTGTTCCCGTTCAAGTAATCGAAACAAGTCAATGCATGCACAATGTAAGAAGTAATTTTAAAAAAGCAATCGATTGCATAAATTTTTTTTTACAATTTTTTTACACATCTAAATTTTTATTTTTTGAAACCAGAAAAAGAAGTTACTATTTATGATATTGCCAAACAATTGAAGCTTTCGGCTGCAACGATTAGCCGCGCCCTTAATGACAACACTTCCGTGAAAGCCTCGACAAGGAAAAAGATTAACGACCTGGCAGGAAGTCTCGGTTACAGGCAGAACGTTGTTGCCAGTAGTTTGCGGCTTCAAAAAACAAATACCATCGGTGTTATTTTTCATGAATTGAATAGCTATTTCATCATATCTGTCTTGGCGGGAATCGAAAAAGTGGCAACTGAAGCAAAGTATAATCTTATCATTGTTCACTCAGCAGAAGATGCCAATCTGGAAATTGCAAACGCCGGTAATCTTTTTCAAAAACGGGTAGACGGGGTAATTGCGTCTCTTTCATTTAACACTCAAAACCTAAATCATTTCAAACAGTTCGAAAGTAAAAAGATCCCCGTCGTTTTTTTTGATCGGGTGTTTCAAAAAAGCGATTCCGCCAAAATAATCATTAATAATTTCGAAGCAGGGTATGATGCAACCACGCACCTGATTGAACAAGGTTGCAAGCGGATTGCCCACATTACCTCAAGTCTCAAAAGAAATGTTTACGCAGAACGCTTACGCGGTTACAAACATGCTCTTTTGGATCACAACCTTAAATATGAGGAGAAACTGGTGGTCATTGATGGTTTTAAAGAGGAAGATGCGATCAGATCTGCTAAGAAAATCATGGCCATGAAACCGTTGCCGGATGCAATTTTTATTACCAATGATTTTTGTGCTGCAGTAGTGATGCAGGCACTTAAAGATGCCGGCATTCGCATTCCCCAGGACATCGCCATTGTGGGTTTTAATAATGATAGCATTAGTAAAGTAATCAGCCCTAAACTCACTACGATTAATTACCCTGGCTTTGAAATGGGACAACTGGCGGCGCGAACGCTGATTAACCATTTGAAAGGCGTTTGGGATATGAGCGTTCCCGGCACCATGGTAATGAAGTCTGAGCTAATTGTAAGAGAGTCTTCTTTGAAAAAAGGGAAAAAATAAAGTGATCAGCGACTTTTTTTAAAATAAAAACAGACTTATTTGTTGGTTTGCTCTTCATTCTAAACAGGCAAGTTCAAAAGAAGATTGATTTTATTTCAATTTCTTACCTGGTGCTTAAGGTGAGCTTTTACCTGCATTTAAACACTTTCATAGAATCGTTGTTCACGGCAACAAAAATTAATTTTTCCTTGTTAGCAGTGCTGATCATTTTCATATCCTTTACATCGCCGTCAATCTTAAATCCACTTAATACCGTAGGAATCACTTTGAAGGTTTTATTTTTCATTCCTTTTAAAAAACATCCGTAAGAAGCATCGTAGCGTCCCGTCATCACTTCAGTTTGATATTCATTTCCTGCTAATAAAATATCGTTTATTCCGTCGCCATCCAGGTCGGCGCAAACAATAGCATTGACTGGCGCAAATTGTGCTTGCAAAGGAAGCGGATGCATCACAAATTTACCATTGCCTTTATTTTCAAGCCAGCAACTCCGTGTTTCATTACAACTCAAAACTGCAACATTTTTTGTGTCGGGAAAAATATTCTGGTCTGTTGCACTTGCATAATCTTTGTTCAATAAAAATTTCTTTTTTATTACCGGAACCTGAGCGGCAAACTGATCTCTACTTATAGAAGGATATAATTTTCGTTCGCCGCTTTCATCCTTAATATAATAAAACATTACCGGATCAATCGTTCCATTCTTATCAATATCTGAGGTATACAATTTCATCGGGTATTTTGCAGAGACGCGGTAAACATTATTCAACCCTAAATTTCCTGCAATAAAGTCTATGTCACCATCCCCATCTACATCTGTTGCAATCAGACTTCGCCATAAGCCGTCCATATTTTGCAAACCTGTTTTAGCAGTAACTTCTGTAAACTTAGATCCGTTATTTTTGAAAAACCGGATAGGCATGTATTCGCCTGCAATTACCAAGTCCGGATATTTATCATGGTCAACATCCGCCCATTGCGCTGCTGTAACCATTCCTGCTGTGGACAATCCAGGACAGACCTTACTGGTCACGTCTGTGAAAATTCCTTTATTGTTTTGCAAAAGATAACTTTTTGGAGACAACGGGTATTGCTTGGATACACGTCCACCAATAAAAATATCGATGTCGCCATCGCCATCATAATCAGCAACCGCAACACAACCTGCAATCGTGCGAACGTTTGCGGGAATTGCATTTGGGCTTAGTGTAAAATTACCTTTGCCATCGTTCAGATACAATCGGGGTTGGTAATACTGTGAGGTATCGCTAAAACGCATATCGCCATAGGTGATTAATAGGTCCAAATCTCCATCGCCATCAGCATCAAAAAAAACACTGCCTTCATCTTCCTGAAACGGGGAACGATCCTTGAAATCTTCACCTTTAAAAGTGCCATTCTTTTCCTGTGAAAAAATCTTCGGAATGGAATTAAATCCTGCGCCAATATAAAAATCAGTCTTACCGTCGTTATTAATATCGCCTGTTGAGATAAAAGGCCCCAACTGAGAGTATTTTTGTGGCAGCAATCCCTGTTCTGCATAATCATTAAACGGAACTTCAATATGTTTATATAATGCCTTTACAGAATCGGTAACATCCTCAAAAACGCGTTCATTGAATAACCGGTGTGACGGTTCCCACTTTTCTGTTGCACTTCTTTGTGACAAAGTGTAAACAGAATCTACCTTCAAATTATGCAACACCTGTTTTTTATCATTGGGCCAAACAACAACAACCGAATCCGCTTGCATATTTTTTCCAGTTCCAAACAACAGCTTTGTATCCACCGTCGATAAATACCCTCGCACCGGGTATTCTTCCTGCACTTGTTCTGTACCATTAGCATATACAAACACTTTGGCGCCAAATCCTTTTGTGTTTAAACTGTCGCCCTTCAATATAAACCCAATGCTGTGATTGGTTTTCGGTTTACCAGGACGATTTTCATTATTGATCAAAATGAAAGCTTTTCTATTGATATTGTTTACAACTAAATCCAGGTCGCCATCATTATCCAGGTCAACATAGGCGGCACCATTAGACATAGAATTCTGTTTGAGGCCTGATGAATCTGTAATGTTTGTAAAAGCATAATTACCGTTATTGAGATACAGATAATCCGGTAGCTCCACGTGTTTAAGTGCTATCAATTTTTCACGCAACGTTTTTCTGAATTCCTTTTCAGACACTCTTTGTCCGGCCGTTTGGCTAAAAAAAATAAAATCTGCATTAATAAAATCCCTGCCGATGCCATTGGTTATATGAATGTCTTTATAACCATCGTTATTAAAATCAGCGAATAAAATGCTCCAGCTCCAGTCGGTTTCGCTGATACCTGCCAATTGTCCTATTTCGCTAAAGAAAGGAATTGACGTATCGCCTCGTTGATAATTACCATTGTTCAATTGTAACATATTACGCATAAATTCCGGCGAATACCCCAGATCTCTTTCCTGATTATACCTGTCATAATTCATAAAAGAAAAAGATTGCTTTTTGCGATAATTATCTTCAGGCATCATGTCCAGCGTTGCAAAGTCAAATTTGCCATCATTATTTATATCCGCAGCATCGCAGCCCATGCTGCTGTAACTCTGGTGTTTTGTAGAAAGATCGAGTGCATTGGTAAATGTGCCGTTTTTATTATTCAACCAAAAATTATCATTGGAAACAAAATCGTTGGATACATAAATATCAGGCCATCCATCCATATTAAAATCAGAAACTGATACGCCTAAACCATACCCATCTTCTTTTATACCCGCCTGAATGGAAACATCGGTGAATACCGGATGATTAAAGCCGTTTTTGTTACCATCGTTTCTATATAATTTGTCATTGGCGGGCGAACGTCCACTGAGATTTTTTGGAAAGAGATAATTGGCAGAATAAGAAGCATTCAGCATGTAGTTTGTTAAATACATGTCGAGGTCGCCGTCTTTATCATAATCAAAAAACACGGCTTGCGTCGAGTAGCTCGTGTCTGCAAGGCCATATTCGGCAGCTTCTTCTTTGAATGTATTATTGTGTTGATTGATGAAAAGCAAATTGTGTGAATGCATACCTAAGGTTTTGCCATACGTGCAGAGATAAATATCGTCATATCCATCACCATTAATATCAACAATACTAACGCCGGTAATCCAGTCACTGGTTGTAACACCCGCAGATTTTGTAACGTCTTCAAACTGATTATTACCTTTGTTTAAATAAAGCTTGCTGCTTACCTGGTTGCCGCAAAAGAAGATATCTTTCAGTCCATCATTGTTTACATCGATAATACCAACGCCACCGCCCATATATGCAAATTCATTTAGTGCATCGCCAGGCATTTTTGTTTCATCAATGTCGTTTGAAAAATCGATACCCGTTTCTTCAGATGAAAGAGAAGTGAACAGTTGATTTTTATGATTGTTTTTACAACCGCTCGCGATCAGGCAAATACAGTAAACCAACAAATAAAGACGATTTCTATTCTGCATGCAACACAGGTTTATAAATTACATTATTTAAAAAATTCAAATTTTTTGTTTGAGACGTTTTTAATAAGTTAGAAACATTAGCGCGTGCCGAATATTTTACAAATATATCCTGCAGATCAAAAATTTGTTCTAATGCGATCGCCCATCACCCCTGTCATTATAAATCATTTCATCCAGGTTATTTACCGGCCTTTCCAGTTCATAAGGAATCGGCATCTTACTGAATTGCTGAAAATACAAGGTGCACGCGTCTTTCCATAAAATCGCATTTACGCATTGAATGCGCAGTTTACGCTGCACTTCCATGAAACGCGTGCTGTCCACATACGGTCCAGCTTTGTCCCAAACTTTTTGAAAGTCGCGAACCTGGTTTACGCCTTCCTCATAATGATAACATAAATCATCCCATAAAGTGCGTCCGTTTTTCATCTTGTAATCCCACGGCAAATGATGAAACCACAACAAATATTTTTCCGGACAGGTAGCTACATTATTGAATTGTGAAGCCAATGGTTCATGATATTGGCTCACGGCGTCACTGCCTTTTGTTGTCCGGTCAAAGCCAATTCCGTCAGCGCCCGCATGATGGTAATAAGGCGGTGTCCACTCTGGTCGCATTCCTTTTGGCGCCCACCAGGGACCAGGGCCATAATGTCCATTGGCAGACATAATGTGATGCAAGCCAAGTGGTGTCATAAAATTTACTGCCGCTTCCCGGCTCTCCATCATCATTTTTTTTACAGGTGCAAGAAAATTTTTATTCCAGTCAGCAGTATAATTTTTATCACCTGATTTTTGAGAAGAATCATTATAAAAAGTAAGCTTTATCCATTCGTCGGCAATCTGTTCACTATTCAAAGTATTATTCCACGCTAATCTTCCGAATGCATACCAATTGGCCTGGTTGAATTGGTGGCCATTCCAATTGGTATCCAACCCAACATTGGAAACTCCGGCAATAGCTGTGTGTTTTTGAGGATAAATACTTCCATCTGTGCAATGCGCAACAGTGCTGCCTTTACCTTGTTGATACGTATCACTTTTCAAACATTCTTCCCACATGGTTGATAAAAAAACGAGATAATTTGCATGACCAAGATATTCCATTGTCACCTGGAATTCAGGCATCACAGAAGTTTTTTTCATTGCACCAAACAAAGGGCTGAATGGTTCGCGTGGCTGAAAATCTATGGGACCGTTTTTTACCTGGATAATTACATTATCCCGAAACTTTCCATCGAGCGGCATGAATTCGTCGTAGGCTTGTTTAGCGCGATCTTCATTATTTGATGAATACACAAACGCCCGCCACATCACAATTCCACCATACGGCTTCAATGCATCAGCAAGCATGTTAGCGCCATCTGCGTGGCTGCGTCCATAATTCTGTGGGCCAGGTTGCCCTTCGCTGCTGGCTTTCACAAGAAAGCCGCCGAAATCCGGAATCAAACTATAAATTTCTTTCACTTTTTCTTTCCACCATTCGATTACTTCTTTATCAAGAGGGTCTGCAGTGTTTAATTTTCCCAATGTGGATGGCGATGCAAAGTTTACGGCCAGGTAAACTTTAATTCCATAAGGCCTCAACACATTCGCAATCTCTTTTGTACGATTCAAATAATCAGCGCTCAATATTAATGGCGATGCATTCACATTATCCAGCACAGAAGCATTGATACCAATTGATGCATTGGCACGTGCATATTCCTGCCAAAGTTTTTTATCAGTATTAGTAACCGTGAAAGGGTCATTTTTTCTCCAGAAAATTGAGTTGCCTGCGTAGCCACGTTCTACGGTTCCATTCAGATTATCCCAATGGTCAAGGATGCGCACTTCATAAGAAGGATTAAAAATCTCATTATTTATTGGTTCGCTGGTTTGCTGCCGACGAAGCAACTCATACACACCATATAAAATCCCGGCATCTGTATTGGCCTGCACCGAATTTTTCCCAAGCCGGAAACCATCTTTTTTTAAAGCTTTATCTTTTTTAATAGTGAGCGTAACAGAAGCGTTGTTATCGCCTTGCCATCTATCCAAAAGTTCCTGTTTGGCAATGGATAATGTTGGAGAATTTTGTTTGCAAATGACGTTTACAGGATTTGCTTTTACAGGGCGGAGCCAGAGCTCGTGGCCGTTTTGCGCATTTACAAATACAATTGAAAAAAGAAAAATTATGCTGGCGATTATTGATTTCATTTCAGGAATTTCGTTATTAAATTATTTTTTGTTTATACTCACTTTTATCTGCGTAAAGGAATGCGGAGGAAAAGTAAATGACAATTTATCCGCGCTTGTTTTTACATCTTTTGTTACCGGAACATACTGATTTCTTTTGTCATAAGCAAAGGGCGCCTTCACGTCGTCACTGTTAATAATACTGGCTTCTGCTTTGCCGGAAAAATTTGCTCCGTTGCTTTCAATATCTGTTGCAATTGCTTTATCCT
>JAICYZ010000147.1 GCA_025933935.1 Chitinophagaceae bacterium | reverse complement strand
TCAACATTCCGGAGATACAGATGTTGTTTTGGATGAAGTTTTATTTAAAAACATCCTCATTAATCTTCTTTCCAATGCAGTGAAATTTTCGGAGGAAAATAAACCTGTTTTCATATCCACATCTGTCGAAAAGCATCTCGTAAAATTCTGTATCAAAGATGAAGGAATCGGTATTTCCAAAAAGGACCAGGAACATCTATTTGAAATATTCTACCGGGCGACGAACGCTGTAAATATTGCGGGAACCGGCCTCGGGCTTCACATTGTGGCGAAATATGTAGAGATGATGCATGGGCAAATAAATATAAAAAGCGATTTGGATAAAGGAACCGAAATAAATTTAATCTTTGTACAATGATAAAAATTTTATTAGTAGAAGACAACAATGAAATCAGGGAGAACACCGGCGAAATTCTGGAGTTGGCTGGTTATAAAGTGGCGCTTGCAACCAACGGAAAAGAAGGTTATGAAATGGCTGTGAAAGAAGTTCCGGACCTCATCGTTTGTGATATCATGATGCCTGTGTTGGATGGATATGGACTGTTGCATTTAGTAACAAAAAATGAAAATCTAAAAAGCACCCCATTCATTTTTTTGACTGCTAAAACAGAGCGTGGCGACTTTAGAAAAGGAATGGAAATGGGCGCTGACGATTATATCACTAAACCGTTCACAGACCTTGAGCTGCTCAATGCAATTGAAAGCCGTTTGCAAAAAATTCAATATCAAAAAGAACATGCAAATGCAACAAAAAATCTTAATGATTTTTTTGATGAAATAAAAAATGAAGATGCGTTGGAAAAATTAACCAATTCAAAAATCATCAATCAATATAAAAAGAAACAACGCATTTATTCTGAGGGGAATCATCCACATAGTTTATACTATCTGAATTCGGGAAAAATAAGAACGTATAAAATGAATGAAACCGGCAAAGAGCTCACGATAAGCTTATATAGCGCCGGTGATTTTTTTGGGTATAATGCACTTCTCGAAAATTCAGTTTATAAAGAAAATGCCGAAACTTTGGAAGAGAGTGAAATCGGTACAATAGAAAGACATGACTTTGAAATACTCATTAACAACAATAAAAAAGTAGCGCAAAAATTTATTAAACTTCTTGCACATAATGTTTCTGAAAAAGAAGAGCAGCTTATTAGTCTTGCTTATAACTCACTTCGCAAACGCGTAGCAGATGCGATTGTTACTTTGTCAAAAAAATATAAGCAAGAAGGAAATACCGATTTTATCATACACATTTCAAGAGAAGACCTGGCACACATTGCCGGCACGACGACTGAATCTTTAATAAGAACTTTGAGCGATTTTAAAAGTGAAAAACTAATTGAAGCCGAGGCCGGTTACGTAAAGGTTTTGAATGAAAAGAAGTTGCTACAGATGCTAAACTAAGTATTAAGAATTGTGTAACATTTGTTCATGAAATTGCGTTGAAAGAATGGCAAATTCATTTTCAAAATTCAAAATCCGATCTTGTAATTTATCATGAAGTGTATATATCTTTTTTGAAAAATGGATTTTATTTTCGATTACCTTTTTATAAGTCTCAACTTCTTCCATTAACTTTTTAAGCATCTCATCTTTCAGCAATAACTCGTTTTGAAAATACTCAGCTTTTTGCAAAAAGATATTTTCCTCATCACTATCTACCATGTCGCTCAAACGATATTTTAGCAACGCACTTTCCTGTCTGAAAAGCTGCAGCTTTTTAGCCCATTGATGATAATCAGTATCAATATCTTTCATAGTCGCCATCATACTTTTACTTTTCAGATTTTTTGAAGAGATGCAACAAAATTCTGCAAATAATGGATGGTGAAAAATGAGCGGAGGCATAATGAAAGATGATTATAATCATAGCAAAAAAAATAAGATAATAAAAGTACTTTAATACTTTTATTAAAAATACCTTTACCTTTGCATTCACTTTATTTATTAAAAAATTAAAAAACATGGAAACAGCTCTTGAAGATGAAAATATTCTCAATGTCACTTTATTAGAACCAAAACTTAAACATCCAACCATTTTTGTAAGGTTTGATGAATTGATTTCGGGGGAGAGCCTCATTCTTCATAATGACCACGACCCGAAACCCCTATATTATGAATTATCAGCAGAAAGAGGTGATATTTTTATTTGGGAATACCTGGAGCAAGGGCCGGAATTGTGGAAAGTAAAAATCACTAAAAAGAAAGAGGCAACTAAAGAAGACGAAAATGTTTTGGATGCCACTTTATTGCATCCAGCAATAAAACATGCTACCATTTTTAATCGCTTCGATACATTGAAACCGGGTGAACATTTCATTTTGCAGAATGATCATGATCCACGCCCGCTTCGTTTTCAATTGGAAAATATTCATGGAAATACTTTCCAATGGGAGTACCTGGAACAAGGTCCGGAGATATTCAAAATAAAAATCACAAAAAATAATTTGGTGCAACCAGAAGAAAAGAAAGAAAATGGAACAGAAAATATTTTGAACGTCACCGCCATTGAACCTAAACTAAAACATCCAACGATTTTTGTAAAATTTGATGAGCTAAAAGCAGGTGAAAGTTTAACCATTCACAACGACCATGATCCAAAGCCTTTATACTATCAGTTGCTTGGAGAAAGGGGAAATATTTTTACCTGGGAATACCTGGAACAAGGGCCAAAGTTGTGGCGTGTAAAAATATCAAAAAGACCTGCCGGAGCTGCTGATGAAACACTCGGTGAAATTGCCGCAAAAGATCTCAGAAAAGCAGAAGTGTTTAAAAAGTATGGGTTGGATTTCTGTTGCGGAGGAAAGAAAACCGTAAAGGAAGCGTGTGCTGAAAAAGGAATCGATGTAACCAAAGTAGAACAGGAATTACAAAATAGCGATAAAAGTTCTTTTACTGCAAGGCCGTTGCCCTATAACGATTGGAATCTGGATTTTCTCGCAGATTATATTGTTAACACCCACCACAGTTATGTGAAAAAGACCATTCCTGATTTAAAAAATTATGCAGAAAAAGTTGCAAAAGTTCATGGGGCGCATCATCCTGAATTGTTACAAATAAATAAACTGGCACAGGAAGTTTGTGATGAAATGTCTTCTCACATGGTGAAAGAAGAAACCGTTTTGTTTCCTTATGTAAAACAACTGGTTGCTGCCAAAAACAGCGGAAACGCGCATGCGAAATTCGGCAATCTGGAATCTGTCGAAACACCTATAAACATGATGGAAATGGAGCATGAGGTGGTTGGAAATAACATGGATGAAATCAGAAAAATAAGCAATAATTACGCCTTGCCTGAAGATGCCTGCGCCAGCTATTCTTTCTTATTTAAAACGCTGGATGAATTTGAAAATGACTTGCATATACATGTTCATCTGGAAAACAATATTTTATTTCCTAAGGCACTTGATTTAGACAAAAATTAAAGAGGTTTACTGAAACCACTTACATTACCAAACGCAACGGGCATCAGCGAATCTTTTTTGAAAACATGCCCGTTGTTTCTGCTTTTTGATTTAATTTTTAAAAGAACATTTGCTTAACAGTTTTTTATGAATAAAATTATCTTCACCTTATTGAGCAGCGCCTTGCTGATTGCCTGCAATCACGGTTCCCAACCCAAAGATTTGCAACAGCTCGAAGCGAATGAACAGGTTGTAGACACAACGCTCACATTAAATAACGGTGCGAAATGGAAAGCAGATTCGATAACAAATCATAATGTAGTGAACCTGAAAACGATTGCAGATAATTTCAGAATAAAAGCATTCCCGACAATTGGTGAATATCAGCTTTTAAGTGTGGATTTATCAAACGGATTGAATACGATGATACAGCAATGCAAAATGACCGGGCCGGATCATGAAGCGCTGCATCACTGGCTGGAGCCGATTCTGAACGATACTAAAGAATTGAAAAACGTCAAGGATACAGCTTCAGGAAGGATAGTTTTTAGATCTTTAGATAAAAGAATTGATAGCTATAAGACTTATTTTGAATGAGCATGATCATAAACGCCAATACAAAAATTGCAAAAATTTTAAAAGAAAATTCAGATGCGCTGGAAGCGATTATCAGCCTTGACGAAAAGTTTGAAAAACTGCGAAACCCGGTATTAAGAAAACTGATGGCTTCACGCACCAGTATTGGAATGGCAGCAAAAATTGCCGGATTTGATGTAAGAAATTTTTTTGAAAAACTACAACCGTTGGGCTTTGAGGTAGACAAGGAAACTAAACCAGAAACACCGGTGGAAGAACCAAAACTACCTGCTTTTTTTAATACCCTCAAACCAGGACAAATTGCTGATTTTGATGTGCGCCCGTTGATTGATGCCGGTGAAGATCCGCTTTCAACAATAGTAGATAGAGTGAAAAAGATTCCGAAAGGTGGCGCACTCAAAATCATCAATAGTTTTGAACCGGCTCCGTTAATTTCTTTGTTAAAAAAACAGGGGTTTGAATCTTTTGTCCATTCGGTTGACGAGCAATTGGTAGAGACCTATTTTTACAAAAAGGATGATGCGGCAGTACAAATAAATGAGCCTGAAAATAGTGGGGATGGATGGGATGAATTGCTTCAAAAATTCGAAGGCAAAATGCAAACGGTGGACGTTCGCGCGTTAGAAATGCCGCAACCAATGATGACGATTTTGGAAGCTATCGAAAAATTACCTGATAGCATTGCATTGTTTGTTTATCATAAACGAATTCCTGTTTTTTTATTGCCTGAATTAAGAGAAAGAAAATTTGATTTTCGGATTAAAGAATTAGCGCCAAATGAAGTGCGCCTGTTGATTTTTAAAGATTAAAATGTTTCCAGGAACCGCAAATACCGGCCTTGCCCAAAACACTTCTTATAAAGTTGTATTGCCATTTTATTTGTATGCAGGAATTTCTTTTTTAGTTGCAACGCTCTTATTGATCTTTTCTACTCCCGCTTTTTTGCAACATTATTTTCATCCACATACCCTTGCAATTACGCACGTTATGGCATTGGGCTGGGGCACCATGATGATACTTGGCGCCAGTCATCAATTGGTGCCGGTTTTGATTGAAGGAAAATTGTACAGCAATGTATTGGCCTATCTTTCTTTTGTATTTGCCGCAGTTGGAATTCCACTTTTGGTGACTGGCTTTTATAAGTTTGATTTCGGCTGGGCTGCACAATCAGGAGCGATACTCGTTAATGCCGCTATCCTGTTTTATTTAATAAACATTGGAGTAAGCATGGCAAAAAGCAAGCATGAAAATGTGCATGCTGTTTTTGTTTTTACGGCAACGCTTTGGTTGATCATTACCACAATTGTCGGGCTGTTTTTGATTTATAATTTCACCTATAATATTCTATCAAAAGACTCTTTATCATACCTTCCGCTTCATGCCCATTTAGGAATTATTGGTTGGTTTTTGTTGTTGGTAATTGGCGTAGGCTCCCGGCTGATCCCCTTGTTTTTGATTTCAAAATACAACAATAACAAGCTGCTTTGGTGGATCTTTGCACTCATCAATTTTGCGTTGATCAGTTTTATCATTTTGTTTTTATACATTAAAATTACGGTGCTGTATTTTGCGCCATTACTCGCTATTGCAGCAGCAATAATCATGTTTGCATATTATTCTTATCGTGCTTTTTATGAAAGGATTCGCAGAAAAGTAGATTACCAGGTAAAAATTTCTTTACTGTCTGTTTTCATGATGTTGCTGCCCTTGTTCTTTTTGTTAATTATTATTTTATGGTTATTAATTTCGACCAGCAATTATAGTGTGATTCTTACTTATGGCTTCTGTATTTTCTTTGGATGGATCACAGCAATTATTTTTGGAATGACTTTTAAAACTTTGCCTTTTATTGTATGGAATAAAGTATATCACGATAAAGCCGGCTTGGGAAAAACGCCGAACCCAAAAGATTTATTCAGTGATAAAATATTTGTAGGGATGGGTATTTTTTATCTTACCGGATTTGTTTTATTTGCAATCGGTATTCTTGTTTCCAACCTGATTATTCTGAAAATTGCTTCGATGCTTTTATTGGTTACTGCCATTTTATATAATGGAAACGTTTGGAAAGCAATCACGCATAAACCGAAAAAATTATGAATGAAATTACCAATGATGAAGCAAAATTAGAACTTGCCCTTGGCGCCTTAAAGTTTGTTGACGACCCGGAAATCGGATTAAATGTGGTGGATCTCGGGCTAATTTATCAAATTGATTTTGACGAAAATAATAAGAAACTATTTTGCTCCCATTCCTTAACCACACAATTCTGCCCCATGGGCGAAACGATAAATAGCGGAATTACAAACGCACTGGAACAAACATTTCCTGATTATGAAGTGGAAACTAAAATCACCTTCCAGCCACCATGGAATTCTTCAAAAATTTCTGAAGAAGGACGCGAATTTTTAAACATGTAAATTATGTTAAGCAAGACCTGCAAAATCGGAATAAAAGCTGTTATCTATCTGTGTTCAAAGTTTGATACCCGGGGAAATGCCGGTATTAAAGAAATTGCAGAATTTATTGATGCCAGTGAACATACTGTAGGCAAAATACTGCAAACCCTCGTAAAGCAAAATGTCATAAAAAGTATGAAAGGGCCGACCGGCGGGTTTTACATTTCTGAAGAACAAAAAAAACAACCGATTATCAATATTGTTGAAGCGATTGATGGTAAACAAATGTTTATAAGCTGTGGATTAGGACTTAGCCAATGTTCCGAAAAACATCCTTGCCCGATTCATGATGAGTATAAAAAAGTGCGCCAGCAAATGGAAAAATTATTCCGCGAAAAGAATGTTCAAAATTTGTGTGAGCCGGTTAGTAATGGGCTGGCTTATTTATTGGGCTGAAACGTTGAATATTGATTCTTATATCCAACAAACTAAAAAATAATTCAAATTTCTGTTTTTGTTTCTTACATAAACCCATAATCCAAAACCCGCCGCAAATACTTTCTATTCTGAAAGATCCATGTTACTTCATAGCTTCCGGTATTGTCTTTACAAAAAAGATAGAGATATACGGTCTGTCGGTCGTTCGATATATAAACTGCGTCTGTAGTCCGTTCTACGCCTTTGTCCAGGTAAGTAAAATTTAAATTGAAAAGGTCGTCATAAGCTGCGGGAGGAATGGACACCGTATCGCGATCAATGATCATGGTTACGCCGCTGATCCTGGTTTTTGGTGTTTTTAAATAGTTCCCATAGTATGGTTTTCTGTCAATTCTCACCAGGTATTTTTCATCAAAAGATAGCTTGTGTTTAGCCGGATCGAAAGGAGCAATCTTTACTTTCGCCTTTATTCCATCTCCATCAAAAACGATAGAATCATTTCCCATAGAAGTGTAAGTAACTTTTTTCAACGGAGTTAAACCAACACTTTCGCTGATACCGGATAAAGTAAAAGTTGCCAGATCAGCACGCATTTGCGGAATATGAAATCTTGCAAACGATTCCGTTTTTCTTCTTGCATCAGGCAGGTCATCCTGCGCCTTGCAAAAGGTTGAAAATAAATTTGCCAAAAAAAGAAGCGTAAATGTTTTTAATAATTTTTTCATGCTCTAAACTTTCAACTTTAAACTTTCAACTTTCAATCACTACTCCTTCATCTGAGGATATCCTTTTGCAATCCAGTCTGTTTTTATGTTGTGCGGCAAATCAAGCAAATGATAATTGGTAAATTTCATTTGTTGAAGCAAAGCAATGGCAGGACGCACGTTTGGACAATGATCAAAAGGGCAACAGCCACAATAAATAACGATGTCCGTGTTCCGTGGCAACGTGCTCAAAGAATTTTTAAATTTTGCAAGATTGTTTTCATTTTTGGTCATCCCAATATCTATCGAATGGGGAATAACAACGCCCGGCCCAACGCAATATATCAATGGAAGATTTTCATTTGATTCAATTGTTTTTGCCAGAGCGGCTGGTTCTATTAATTGATCGGGAGTCCAATTTACAGGCTTTTGCGCGGTGCATTGCTCAAAACCGAAAGAAACGAATGCAAGGATTAAATAAAAGAAAGTTTTTTTCATAAAGTGTTTTGCTGAAATCAAAAATAAAAGAAAATGCGCATTAATGAAGTCAGCAACTTTTAATTAATTGATAAAAAACGTTATCTGAAAACGGTGGTATCCAAAACAACTCTTCCGGTTTCTTTATCGTTTTTTGCTTTCTTTTTAAAAAATCCGCGAAGTAAAAAATTGTGTTGTACAGCTTCCAGGTCTTCATCTAATTTTTTGCTTGCAGCCTGCAAATTCTGAAAAGTAGTTTTCAGGGATGTAGCAGTTTTTTCATCATGCAAAAACATTCCTGCCGGAGCATTTTTATTATTCAGTCCCTGGTTCAAATTCACTGTAGCTGAATCCAAATTACCCATGATCAGCTTTGATTGATCAGCAACGTTTTGTAGCTGCGAAACTGTTGCCCGTAATCTGCTAAAAATAACAGTATCAGTTACAAGATCGTTTGCCAGGCCACCTTTTTCATTAAGTTTGGCTGTATAATCAGAAACATTTGCTGTAACTTTTTCAAGATTTGCGGTGGTTTTATTGAGAATAATTACGGTTTTATCCAGTTGATTTGCCAACGTTTCATCCGTTAGCAATTTTCCAATAGAGCCTTTCCCTGCTACCAGATTATTGCTCAACGTTTTAAAATTTGCGGTTATCGCTAACAGATTGTCATTGTTTTTTGCAAGTGTATTCATCATTTCATCGGTACTTAATAATTTATCGTTGTTCAACATATCGCCATCTTCAATTGGTGGCGCTTTGGACGTACCTCCATAAATTTCAACTATTTTATTTCCGATTAATCCATCGGTACTCAGTTTTGCTTTTGCATTTTTTCGGATAAAAGGAAGCGAATGTTCTTCAATATTCATATCCACTTCTACCCTTTCATTTCCTATCAGCGTTACTTTTTTGATGGTGCCCACTTTTACTCCTGAAAACCAAACATTGTTTCCTTTCTGCAAACCGTTCACATTATCAAAATAAGATTTGATGGTTACTGAATTTCCGAAAGCCTTTTTCTGTGAACCAAGTGTCAGCACGGTCCAGATAAAAATCGCAAGTCCGAGGAAGATAAATATTCCCACAATGACCGCTCTTCTGTTTCCTGTTGATCTCATAACTATTTAATAAAATTGTATTTATAAAAATTTTGAATTCTTTCGTCATCGCTGCTAAACACTTCATCAAAAGTACCTTGCTTTATAAACTTTCCATCAAATAACATGGCCACTTTATCACCGGTTGTTTTTGCACAAGTCAGATCATGCGTAATAATGATTGAAGTAGTATTAAATTCGTGCTTCACCAGGTTAATCAGGTTATTTATTTCAATACTCGTTATCGGATCCAGGCCTGACGTAGGTTCATCGTACAACATGATCTTCGGACGTAGAATTAAAGTACGCGCAATCCCAATTCTTTTTCTTTGTCCGCCCGACAATTCCGACGGCATTTGATTGATCGTCTGCAATAACCCTACCGCATCTAAAACTTTTTCTATTTGTTGGTTCACTTCCTTTTTTGACAAATGTTTCGAATGGCGAACCAACGGAAAAGCCAGGTTTTCTTTTACCGTCATACTATCATATAAGGCGCTGCTCTGAAAAGAAAAACCAATTTGCAAACGAAGCTGTTGTAATTCTTTTTCGTTTAATAATTCCACCTCTTTTCCCAAAACATTTACACTTCCCTGGTCTGGTTTTAACAAACCACAAATAATTTTTATCAAAACGGATTTGCCGGTTCCGGATCTTCCCAAAACCACCACATTTTCTTTATT
>JAICYZ010000201.1 GCA_025933935.1 Chitinophagaceae bacterium | reverse complement strand
CATTTCTCTTTCACCTGTTCCATAATCCGGAGCTGGAACATCAGTTCCTGGTCCGATGAAATTTTTCTTAATTAATTCGGCAGTGTAGCGACGGGTGATTTTTTCCAGTTCGTACGGCGTATACTCTCTCGGGCTTATTTTAATTCCGCCTTTGGCACCACCGAAAGGGACATTTACTATCGCACATTTGTAAGTCATCAATGCCGCCAGCGCCATCACTTCATCCTGGTTTACGGCATTGCTAAAACGGATACCACCTTTACAGGGTGTTTTATGATGAGAATGTTGAACCCGATATGCTTCCATGGTGACAATTTCACCATTTTCCCTTTTTATGGGAAAACGCATCTGATAAACACTGTTGCACTGCTTTATTTGTTGCAGGATTCCATTATCCCATTGAGTAAAAACGGCCGCTTTATCAAAGCTTTTCTCTACGTTTTCAAAAAAACTATACGGAACTTTTGATGACATGATGTTTATTTTTTAATGAAAATTTAAATGATCCACCTAACAATTATTATAACGACTTTTCTTTTTTCGACACCTTTCTGTCAATTCTGATCAGATATAAAAAGAACACGACAAGGATAACGATGCAAACTGTCATTACCACATAAATTTTATCATGGCTTCTCATTGTTTCGTCAATAGTTGGCGAAATCGTTTGTTGCGCCCACAAACCCGGGGATAGTAGAAATAGTATGACACTAAAGCATACACACTTTAAAAACAATTTATTCATGAATTAGATTTTTATTGACAAGCAGGCTTAAACGTATTTTTAAACTGCTGATCCAGATTCCTAAAAGCAGCCAGCCAAAAACAGCAGGCCAGAAGATCATTTCCATTGTTGCGTCCAGGCTTCCTCCACCAAGCGCAGGATTACCGCCGCCTTTGGCGCCTTCCATTCCACCAGGATGAAGAGATTGTACCATCCTCGGTAATATCATGATTAATGGAATATAAATAAAGTAGGCGAAAATATTATAAACCGAAGAAACACGTGCTTTTTTATCAAAATCAGTCAAAGAACCACGCAAAACGATATAGGCTAAATAAATTAAAACCGCAATGGCAGCCGCTATTTGTTTAGGATCGTTGCTCCAAAACTCTCCCCAGGTATACTTTGCCCAAATCGAACCGGTTGCTAACCCAAGAATTCCAAAAACAATCCCTGTTTTTGCAAATTCAGACGCGTAGATATCGTATTTGAGATTCTGAGTTCTTAAATAGGCGATAGAATAAGCGAGGGATAAAGTAAGCAATCCCATTTGCCCAAACCACATGGGAACATGAAAGAAGAAATTACGAATACTTTGATGGAGATTTCCAATAATAGGAACCGGAATCAGAAAACCTGCAGTGAAGGTAACAAACAGAAAAATGATACACAATATCTTCCACCAGTTTAGTTTCATTAAGTTTTTTTTGTGGAGCAAAATTAAGGATATTATGCTTGTATTTCTTTTAAATGTTCCCGGGTCGTTTACGTTTTTGGATTATTTTTAAAGAAACCAAATAGACGTGTAAATTTTCAAAAAGTAACTATAAATCGTAGAATATGAATTATCAAACAATGATATAAATTGATAATTTAATAAACGATCAATCCCTCCATAAAAAAGGAAACAGTACAATAGATAATACAATAACCAATAAATCCAGCCCGGTTAATAAAAGACCAATCTGTAAAACTGCTCCTTCTCTGAAAACTTCACCGTAAGCAGCTTTTGACAAGCGAATCAATAGTAATAACTGCGGAATAATAAGTGGGAAACCAAGGATCGCCATAATCGCCGCGTTTTGATGAGCTTTAGCAGCAATGGCAGACATTAAAGTAAAGACCAGGCTTAAACTTAAGCCTCCAAGACAGGCGATACCAATAAATTGTAATTCATTCATTACCGGATTTCCTAATAAAATTCTAAACAGAACGAGGCTTAGCAAAACCATCAAAAGCATAATCACCGTACTATAAATTAATTTGGAAATAATGAAATGTACCGGGCTTACGATTGAATAAAAATAAAGCATCCGGCCCTGGCTTTCCTGCATAAAACTTTTAGCCACTGCATTTACACAAACAAACAATTGAATCATCCAGAAAAGCCCGTTATAAACGGTACTTTCCGGCTGACCCATGGCCAGGTACAACACAAAAATGGTACTGGCGACATAAAGTAAAATTCCAAAAAAAGTATGCTGCTGGCGGAGTTCCAACAAAAAATCTTTTTTCAGGAGCGTGATTATTTTCGACACGATAGCTTATAAAGGTGAATGACAAATAAAAGGTAAAATTAGTTTTTAATAACTATTGTTGTTTATTGTCAACTTTAAATTGTCACATAAATGGTGATATTCGTTATGAATGACCAGATCAATTGAACTCCGGTAAAACAACAAATAACACTAATTTTTGATTTTCAGCGAATCTGTTTTTCCAATATAAACTGGGATTATTTTTTTGTTTTCCACTCCCTGTTTTTCAGGCACTTCTGGCTTCTATCGGGCATAAAAATTGTGACAGTTTTTATTAGATTAAATAAATTTATGATTAATAGGATTTGGTGAAAATTTTAAATTAAATAAAATGGAAAAACGTACCGTAAAGATCGAATTAAATGATGTAACACTGATTGGCAATCTGAATCAACCACAGAAACCAAGTGCCTTGGTAATATTTGCTCACGGAAGTGGCAGCAGTCGTTTAAGTCCGAGGAATAATTATGTAGCTGACATTTTAAATGAACATCATATTACGACCTTGCTTACAGACCTGTTAACACCTGAAGAAGATGCCGTTTATGAAAACCGTTTTAATACGGAACTGTTGACCGACAGATTGATAAGAGTCACAGAAAAAATGCTGGAGCAAATCGCCTTTGATGTTTTACCGATTGGTTATTTCGGCGCGAGCACAGGAGCTGCTTCCGCTTTGGATGCCGCTGCTTTTCTCGGCGACACAGTTAAGGCTGTTGTATCCCGCGGCGGCAGGGTAGATATGGCCAAAAACTTATCAGCGGTAAAAGCGCAGGTTTTATTAATTGTTGGCTCCCGTGATTTGCCGATCATTGATTTAAATCAGAAGGCATATGAGTCTATTCGTACAGAAAAGAATATGCACGTAGTAGAAGGTGCTTCACATTTGTTTGAAGAGCCGGGTACTTTGGATGAAGTAGCAAATATAGCAGCAGATTGGTTTGAGTTGCATTTATGCAATCGAACGCTCACTGAAAACACTCGTTAATTATGTATTTTCTGAACAGAGTTGACGCGGCAATGCAACTCTCAAAAAAACTGGACAAATACAGAGGGCAAAAAGGCGTGATTCTGGCTGTGCCGCGTGGCGGCGTTCCCATTGGTTATTACCTGGCTCGCTACCTTGATTTTGAACTGGATCTGTTGATGACGAAAAAACTAGGACACCCTTTAAACGAAGAATTTGCAATAGGAGCGGTTGGTTTAGAGGATTCAATTATCGAAGAGACAGAGAATGTGCCAACTGCATATATAAAAGAGAAGGTTACCGAAATTCATGAACAATTAAAAAAACGGTATAAAGATTTTATGGGTGAAAAAGAGCCGTTAGATCTGCAAGGAAAAATTGTAATTGTGGTGGATGACGGCATTGCTACTGGCCGCACAATTCTCGCAACCCTTAAAATGCTTCGAAGCAAACATCCAAAAAAACTGGTTGTCGCAGTTCCTATTGCATCAACTCAGGCGGCTGAACGCGTCGCTAAAGAAGTAGATGAATTTATTAGCATTCATAATCCTGTTCCCTTTTTTGGAGTGGGAAGGTTTTACCAGGATTTTAGCCAGACAACTGATGAGGAAGTCATCAATTTTTTGAAAGAATTGAATTTCAAGCCCATGAAGTCGGCTGATTAGTTATAATTCTTCTTCCTACATTTTTTTTTTCAGAAATATTTACATTTGTTCCAAATATCTATTACCAAAACCTAATATATTTCCTTTCAAATATGACCAAAATGATTTTTGAAAAAATCTTTAAAAAATCTGCATTTAAAAATACTTGAATCCTATTATCTTCGTTCTAATGACAAAGTTTTTAATAATAGGTCTGGGCAATCCTGGAAATGAATATGCACACACAAGGCATAACATCGGATTTGACATTTTAAATGCTTTTGTTTTGAAACACAATGCCTTTTTCCAATCTGCAAGATTGGCAGAAGTAGCAGAAATAAAATTTAAAGGGAAAATATTTGTTTGTATCAAACCAACTACTTTTATGAATCTTAGCGGCAGAGCCGTTAAGTACTGGTTGGATAAAGAAAAGATTTCCATTGAAAATTCTTTGACAATAGTGGATGACCTCGCACTTCCTTTGAATAAGTTGAGATTACGAAAACGAGGTTCAGATGCAGGTCACAACGGGTTGAGAGATATTCAAAATGTTTTGGGAACTGATGAATATCCGAAGTTGCGTTTTGGAATTGGCAATCAATTTCCAAAAGGTATGCAGGTCGAGTTCGTCTTGAGCCGTTGGTTGCCGGAAGAATTGCCCTTGGTAAAATTGAAAATTGAAAAAAGCATTCAAATAATTGAGGAATTTGCCACCGTTGGAATTGACAAAACAATGAGTGATATAAATAATCTCACTTTTATTTGATAAATTCACAGATAAATTCTTTTTTAAATTTGTTTTTTATATTTTCGCAAAACCTTTGAAAAGCCCTGACTAAACCTGATTGAAATGAAAATATTTTGTATAGGGCGTAATTATGCCGAACACGCTAAAGAAATGGGGAGTGCAGCTCCTGACGAACCCATTATATTTATGAAGCCGAAGAGCGCTCTTGTGCAGGGCCATACTCCATTCTATTACCCGGAGTTTACCAATGACCTTCATTATGAAGCGGAACTCGTAGTGCGTGTTAGTAAAAACGGAAAATACATACAGGAAAAACACGCATCAAATTATTACAACGCCATTACTGTAGGTATAGACTTTACCGCCCGTGATATTCAACAGGAACTAAAAGAAAAGGGCCTTCCGTGGGAGAAAGCAAAAGCTTTTGACAACTCCGCGGCTGTAGGGAAATTTATCGATTTTACATCTGCAATTGATAAAAAGAATATTAATTTTTCTTTAGCTAAAAATAAAGAAATCGTACAAAAAGCCAATTCAGGAACGATGATTTTTTCAATCGATAAAATCGTTGCCAATATCTCAAATTACTTTTCGATTAATATCGGCGATCTGATTTTTACCGGTACTCCTGCAGGAGTAGGAGAGTGTCTTGTAGGAGATTTACTACAGGGTTATTTCGAGAAAGAATTGGTACTTTCCCTCGAGATTAAATAATTTGTTTTCGTATTTTTTCTAAGGCAAACTGCGAAATTCATTTCGCAATTTTAATTTCCACAAAAACTGATCTCGAACATTTAAATTTGACTGGAAATTTCTTTGTCCATCAGAAAAAATGTTCTTATGTACGGTCTCCAATATCG
This sequence comes from Chitinophagaceae bacterium, assembly GCA_025933935.1. GTDB lineage: Bacteria > Bacteroidota > Bacteroidia > Chitinophagales > Chitinophagaceae > Ginsengibacter. The sequence goes on along the minus strand of JAICYZ010000201.1, from coordinate 1,608 downwards.
AAAAGCTTTTACACTTTTTGCCAATTTATTCTCCGCATTTCTGCTCTGCTCTTTCTCTGGTTTTTCTTCACCTAAAAATTTTGTTTCAGTAAATGTTGATGAGGCAACAGGAAACTATTCCATCTCTTCAAACACAGTTCATTGGCGCTTTAACGGAACAATCGGACAAAAGCTTTCAAAGATGAGATCTTCAAAAGGTCATGATGCTATTGGAAATTTTCAATCGATATATTTTACCTGGAAAAACAAAAACGAATATGCCGCTACCATTCGTTGGTATGATGAAAAACCGGTGGTAATTTTTTCTTTATCGCTTCCAAACGGAGCAGATAATTCGATCGTTTCTTTTCCCGATTTCAATTCCATTCCTGGCTCACTTTTTCATTTTAGTTATCGTAATGATGTTTTTTCCGCACCGGTATTTTCTTTAACAGAAACTTCCACTCCCTGGTTATTTTTTGATAAAAATAAGAATGCCTGTGTAATTTCTCCGGCTTCTGATTTTATTGTTTCAAAAATGACTGGTGATGGCGAAAACCGCATCAGCAGCGGATTAAATGAAGAAATAAAAAATCTGCCAAAAGGATTTACTCATTCCACCATTATGATCTTTGACGAAGGAATTCAAACTGCTTGGAACACGTGGGGAAATGCCCTGAGAAAATTATACAATCGCGTTCGCCCTGAAAATGATGCAGATGTTGTCTTAAAAACTTTTGGATACTGGACCGATAATGGTGCAGATTATTATTATAATTATGACACCACAAAAGGATATGAAAACACATTGCTTGAACTGAGAAAAATGTATCAAAAAGAAGATATTCCGCTCGGCTATATGCAACTCGACAGCTGGTGGTATGAAAAATCAATTTATGATCCTGATGGAAAACCGGATGCAGATCATAAAAATAAATCATTGCCAAAAGGTGAATGGAACCGCTATGGCGGCCTTTTAGAATATGTTGCAGATCCGTTTTTATTTCCCAATGGTTTGGCATCATTTGATAAAAAACTTGGATTGCCTTTGGTGACTCACAATCGCTGGATCGATCCTCAAAGTCCTTATCATAAAAAATATCAGATATCAGGTTACGCTGCCATTGATCCTGCCTTTTGGAATGACATTATGCATTATTTAAAAACTTCCGGAGTGGTTTGTTATGAGCAGGATTGGCTCAATTATATTTATAACAAAAGTCCTCAAATGCTTGTTGATATTAATGTTGGTAATGAATTTACCGATGGAATGGCGAACGCGGCAAAAGAAAATGGTTTGCATCTTCAATATTGTATGGCGATGCCACGATTTTTCTTGCAAGGATTAAAATATAATAATCTCACTACCATTCGCACAAGTGACGACCGGTTTGAACCGCGCAAATGGAAGCCTTTCATTTTCACTTCACAATTTGCTTATGAACTGGGAATTTGGCCGTGGTGCGATGTTTTTAAAAGCAGCGAAACAGGAAATATGATCGTTTCTGTTTTATCTGCAGGAGCAGTTGGAACAGGCGATGCGATTGGAAAAGAAGACAAAAAAAATATTATGCTCGCTTGCAGAAATGATGGCGTTTTGGTAAAACCTGATGTTCCTCTTCTTCCGCT
>JAICYZ010000092.1 GCA_025933935.1 Chitinophagaceae bacterium | reverse complement strand
TCTCATACAATTTGTATCCTTGATTGAAAGCGGTTATACAGAAGCGCTACAAGTGATTTCCACAATAGCACGCCATTCTATTTCTTCATTCGATTATGAAAGTTGGTTTATAATTAAATCAGAAAAATACTTCGAATCGATAAATCCCTTGTGTAAGAAATATTACCGGTTGCAGGCGCTTTGTATTTACCGTTCTTTGACTAAGGGTAAAAAAAGGCAAAAAGCCGGTGAAAAAATCAGGAAGTTGATAACCCAAACCGGCTTCGTTTATTTTACCAGGTTCCCGGAATAAACTAAAAGCAGCTGGGATATTAAATAAATGAAGTTGCTTTTAAGCTTCCAAATAAGGAATGCAGAAATCCGTAATTCACGCTCCTTACGGCGACGTTTGTCCTGTCTCAGTTCCCTTTCGCACAAACCGGATCAGTGCACTGCTATTTTCCGTGCTTGCCAGCCGGGCTTCATAACGCCTGCCATTTACCATGGCAATCATCAGTGAAGTATTCGGAGGAATGGAACCGAGGTTTTCTGCCACCATCACCAGGTCATTGGTTTGCTGCAGCACGGCAACAGGCAGTTTGATAATAAAAGCAGTATCCGAAAGGCGGATATGCTCCGCCAGCATTTTATCGTTCAAAAAAACAGCGATGGAATCACCATCAATTTCAGCATTATCATAAAACCTCAGTTCGAGCGTATCGCCTGAAAGCGGAATTTCCTGCACCAGCTGACGGGTACGGGTCTTCAATCTTTGCTCATTGGTAAGTGGCGCTGAAACTACTGGTTCATCTATAGGGCTGGGTGCCGTTTTTATCGAAGGTTTGGAGGCAGGAGCGGGAGTGATAACCGGTTTTTTCGGCCGGGCTGCCACTATTTCCCCCGGTGGTTTTGGCTGTGGCTTCTCTGTAAACGGGGCAGGCCTGCCAAAAGCCAGCTTACCGATACTATCGATCAGGTAAGGATCGTTGGCCCCTATGGTATAATTATCAATAACATAGTCCCACTCATCGGGGAAAGAAGGCGTTGTAAATTTTTGCAGGTCAATCGGAGCGTCTTGCTGATCCGGTTTTTCTTTCGAAGCTGCCTTGCCGGTAAGGTACATTTTGGTGCCACCCGGGCAATTAAAATCGGCGCTTGATATATACGGGGAAGCCGTTCTTTTCGGCAAAAAACTGTAGCCATTTTTTTCGTCGATCAGTTGATCATCCCACCAAACGACGCTGTTGTCCCTGGGGTCAAAATAACCTTTTATGCTGTATCTTCTGAAGTTGTTGGCAGAGGTGTAATAGTAACTGGTGCCAGTGAGGCTGTCGCCGTTCTTTACTATTTTAAGTTCCACGTTCCTGTGGTCAATTTTTCCTTTCCAAACACCGGTAACAGGTTGTGCATTTCCAAACGAACAGGCAAGGATACCTGCGCAAAACAAAAGAAAGAAAATAGATGTTTTCAATAAGATGAGCCTGGGGTTTTATTAATTAGTTATTTTCAAAATAACGATATTAAAAGCTAATATATTGCTAACATCGCTGCTCGTTCACGGGATCCTGTAAGGGAACATCTTCTCAATACTTGTTTTGTAAACGCTCCATCACCACTTGTTTATATAACCGTCCGATGGGAATTTCAGTGGTTCCCAGTTGAACAAACAATCCGTTATAGCAGGAAATTTTATCTAAAGAAATAATATAAGAACGGTGGATCCGCATAAATTTATGATCGGAAAACAAATTTTCCATCGTGGAGATGGATTGCTTTACGAGGAAACTTTTTTCGCCGGTTAAAAATACCTTTACATAATCTTTCCAGCTTTCCATGTAGACAATATCATTCACAAAGATCTTTTTCATATCCCTATCCACCTTGAGATATACAAATGCATCGGCCGGTGATCCCAAGGTGCTGCTTGCCGCCGGCGCTTCACCACCCATCAGTTTGTTCAGTTTGGTAACTGCTTTTAAAAAACGCTCAAAGGAAACTGGTTTCACCAGGTAATCCACCGCATCGAGTTCAAAACCATCGACCGCATATTCGCGATAGGCCGTCACAAAAATTACTTTCGGAGGATGAGACAGGTTTTTAAAAAATTCGGTACCAATGATCCGGGGCATTTTTATATCCAGGAAAATGACATCAATACGGCAGCGCCGTAACACTTCCAATGCCTCGATCGCATTATTGCATTGGCCCGCTATTTCCATACTACCTATCTGGGAAATATAACGCGACAACACTTTTAATGCAGGCGGCTCATCATCTATAAGCAGGCATTGTAGTTTCATGTTTAATGGATTGCAAAGTAACTGTGGAGAGCGGCGTACGTGGAGCCACTTCTCCGTTTAACTGTATCATCAGTGATACTATAAAAAAAGCTCCTTCGTCGCTGAGTTTCAGTTCGTGCTTACCCGGATAAATAAATGCCAGCCTTTTTCTCACATTGGTGATGCCAATACCATTATTCCCGTCATTTGCAATGTCGTTCTTGCTATTGGCTATTTTAACTTTCAGGCGGCTACCCTTCACCGATATATCGATGCTTAGCCAGCATTTTTCTATCTGCTCGGAAGTGCCATGCTTAAAAGCATTTTCTATAAAAGGCAACATCATCAAAGGAGCAATGAATTTATCCTGTACGTCACCGGAAACATCCCATGATATATCTATATTATTGCCGTAGCGCTCCCGCTCCAGGCCGATATAGTTTTTCATGATCTCGAGCTCCTTTTCAAGCCTTACCTCTGCCGTTTTGCAATCATAAAGCATGTAGCTAAGCAGGCTGGATAGCTTCAATATCAGCCCCGGGGTCTTCGGAGAGTTTTCCAGCGAAAACGAATAAATGTTATTCAAGGTATTGAACAAAAAATGAGGGTGCACCTGTGCTTTCAGCAATTGCAGCTCTGCGGTGATTTTTTCCTGTTGCGCCTGCAGCCAATCCCGGCGTTTGATCTCCCAGAATTTAAAAAACTTGATCACCATCGGTACCGCGGCGGCGGTAGTCATACACAGGTAGCACCAGGCGAGCGGCCCTTCAGGAAGAAAGTAGCCCGGATGTATTATTTTTTGTAATGGGATCATAATGTAATCCTTATACCACAGATCAATATATAAACCTGCAGCAGCCCAACCGAGCATAAGCAGCAGAAACTGAATTATTTTCCCTTTCAGCAAAAAATGCGGAACTGCCCAATACGCCATCGCATAACCATAGATAATAAAGACAGGAAGAAATAAGAGCATATTCAGCACTTCCTGGCCATAAGAACCGGGCGATCCCATCACGATCCAGAAAGCGGCCCATAGTAAGGTGTGTGCTACCCAATACAGTACATGACGTAATATCCTGTAGCGGGGCGAAAAAATAAAATCATTGTACAGGAACGTATTGGCAGATGCGAGAAACCTGTTCATTGTTCATCATTTTTGCCCCTGCCTCAAAGGGGCCGTTGATAAAAAGGGTTCATCTACCGAAGTTAGGCATTCACAAATATCTTTATTCAACAAAAAGATAAAGTGCTTTTTTTTTCGACAAACAACATAAACTTGCCTGTAAAAACCATGCGGCAGCCTATACGGTTTTATATCTGCAAATATTTCCTTTAAGCGATTAGCAAAACAATGAAGAACGCTCCTGTTTTACTTTAGCTCTTCATAAATATCCGGCTATATTTTTTCCAATCTTTAAAAAACATTCATTATGAAATCAAAAATCTATTGTTTTGTATTTGTGGCTTTATTATGTACATCTGCTTTTTTATCCTGTAAGAAAGAGATCAAGCCCGCGTCTTTGTCAACTATCGAAAACAGCAAGTCGAACGACAAGGATGGCACCAACGGACATTTGAAACAGGCAAAGACTTTTTCCAGCGATGTGGTAAAAGAATGGCTGAAGACCCAAATGTCATTGTTATATTCTCCCCCGGCTTCTTACGGAGTAAATGCCGGAAGATATATGGCTTACTCCGGAATCGCCATGTACGAAGCAACGGTACCGGGTATGCCTGCTTACCAAAGCCTTTCCGGCCAACTAAACGAGATGCCGGCAATGCCGCAAACAGAGCCCGGGAAAGCGTATCACTGGCCTACCTGTGCGAATGCTGCCTTAGCAGAGATCACCAGGAAATTGTTCACCTTTACCGCCACTACCAATGACGTTGCAACTCAGACTGAAAACAGGCTTAACGCAGTTTACGAAGCAGAGATTGGAAATTCAGCCATCTTTGAACGTTCAAAAGCATTCGGAAAAGCAATAGCTCAAAAAATTACGGAGTGGGCGGCAACAGATCATCCATGGAGCTCATGGCAGCCGATGATTCTGACTAACAATTCACCGGGTAAATGGTGGCCGGAAAATAATATTGCACAAATGCCGAACGGGCTCGCGTATTGGGGTGATACACGGACTATTGTAGCCGGCAGTATTGATAACGTAACCTCCGACCCTTATACCTACAATGCCATTGATAAAAATTCACCCTATTATAAAGATTTCCAGGAAGTGTATGACATTTCTAAAAACCTTTCCTTCCAACAAAAACGCCTTGCTTTGTATTATAATGATCCAATGGTAAATGGCTACCCCGGCGGTGCCAGTTATATCCCGGTATTTAAGCAAATATTGGATCAGTTGAATCCAACGCTTGATGTAGCCGCAGTTGCCTTTGCAAAAACCGGTATGAGCCTGATGGACGCCACCATTGGCTCCATGAAAGCAAAATTTACCATCATGCAGGAACGGCCGTTCCAGTTCATCCGCCGTGTAATTGAACCTTCCACAAACCCGGCTACCTGGTGGAAACCTTTCATCCCTACACCTCCTTATTCCGATTTCCCTGCTAATCATGCTACGTTTGCCGGCGCTTTTACACATGCCCTCACTACCCTTTTTGGAAGTAATGTTCATTTCACTAACAGCACGTATAAAGGACACCAGGTCATCATTGATGGTAACATCGTGGACCTGGGTAGCTACAATTATAACTCATTTTATGACCTGGCAAATGACATTGCTATTTCGAGAGTTTACGGCGGCATTCACACCCGTCATGCCGTAGAAGAAGGCATTAAGCAGGGAATAAAAACAGCGCAATACATTGACCAAAAAGTAAGATTTATGAAATAGCTGACGACCGGCTTTATTCAACGGCGAACCTGTAGAAGTGTAACCCAAAAGGAAAAATTGTTGTGCGGTAAAATGAACCAGAGGCGTCCCAGAATTGTAAGGGGATGCCTCCTCGGTTCGTGCCTCCTCCCTGGTTCGTGTCTCACGAAACGGAATCTCCTCGCGGTTGGTGCCTATCCGAAACCGAATCACCTCTTTCATGCCCCCTCCCTGGTTCGTGTCTCACGAAACGGAATCTAACTCTGGCTCAGGTCTCATATCTTTTGGAACACTACAGAATCATTAAGATGTTTCTTTTGAGAAATGGGCAAAAGCAGCAGGTTTTAAATCAACATCATTGCTTCCTTCGGCCGGTCCAATGAGTGCTGCAATTGCATATAAGTAAAACTAACGGCTGACAATTAAGGTTCGTTGGTCCAAGCGAACTACACTTGCGCTAAAATTCTAACTACAAGCTGTGCCAATTGCGGAGACATTTGATCTACAATTTTTTAAAACTATTTTAAGATCAGTCAGAAAAGAGAAGCAGGTATTCAGTAAATGAACTTCCTGCTGCACATACATCTATGCCTGATACAAATACTAACCAGGGAGTTGCAGGATGCGAGCTGTCCGTAAAAAACTGCGGTACGTTCAAAAAACGGGACAGCTTACAATTCTTACCCGCCTTCATTAAATAAAAATCCCCATTATTTCTTGCTTTACTGTAGATAGACAGGGATATCTGCGCCAGAGCCGAGAGGTATTGGCTGCAATCCGTCAGAGAGTCTGTTCCTTCCTTCCTTTTTCTCTGACAAGGTCAAAACTATGAAGCTCGTTTTCAAACTGGTAAGTAATCCGGAGGTTGTTTACATCAGCGATCTTCTTAACGATTGCTAATCCGAGGCCATTTGAAGATTCCGGGCTTTCTTTTGAATTCTTCAGCCGTTTAAATAATTTTTCTGATGGTATTGGCTTAAGCAAACTGGTATTGCTTATATGAAAGTGGTTTTCAGAGACTGATATCTGAATCAGGCCAGCGGTATAATTATATTTAATCGCATTGCCCAGCAGGTTATTTATGAGTGAACCGGCAAGTATGGGATGAAGGCTGATCATAAATTCACCCTGGTAATTGGTTTGAACGGTCAGTTGCTTTTCTTTTATAAATTCAGCAAAAAGGTGTACATATTTTTTAGTTATTTCTGCCAGGCTTACTTTCTCTGTTGTTTCATATTGATTGTTTTCAATCTTTGCCAACAACAATAGCCCTTCGTTTAATTTACTCAAGCGTTGTAATGCCGTTACCGATTGAAGAATGGATTGTACCTGGTCGTCCTCCAGGTTATTATCCTGCAACAACAACTCGAGCTTACTTAGCACTACCGCAACCGGTGTTTGCATTTCATGCGCCGCATTTTCTGTAAACTCTTTCATGTTTACATAATCCTTGTAAATCTTACCGGTCATATAATTCAGGGATGCATTCAACTCATTAAATTCTTCGGTATTGGTAGTTTCAAAATGCATGTCTTCCATCTTTTGCAGTTCGGCACTTCTTATTTTATTAAGTGAACGCCTGAAAGGCTTCCACAACCGTTTGCTGATGGCCCAGTTGAATATTAAAGTAGCTGCAAACAATCCGGCTAACACAAAAAGCATGATCCACTTCACATCAGATTCCAACGCTGCCTTTTGCTCCTGCGATTGACGAATATAAATTTGATAATGGTTCCCACTTATTGAAACTACCTGTGCCAGCTGCCGGTAAGGAATGTCCTCATTTTTTGTTTTGCTGTAGCTATATGTCGTCGTAATTGTTGCATACTCATCAACATCAGCATCTGTAGGAAATATAGAAAGTTCAGGTGTTTTTAAAAAGAAAGTGGTTCCATTCGCCACTGCCGTTTCAAGATATTGGATCCATTGTATTTCATCGCTCACCAGTTCATTATCACTCCGGTAATTTATTTCTTTACTAAATTGATTCACCAGGTAAAAGCCGGCCATTGCCAGTAAAGGAACCATAGTGATTAAAAAGTAAAATGTAGTTTTTGTAAGAAGCTTCATAAATGACCCGGCTTAAATTTGGAAATAAAATAACTATTGATCAGTAAACCGATAACCAGCACGATAAACTGTTTTGATATAATCACCACTTCCGGCCTCGAGTAATTTCTTTCTCAGGTTTTTTATTTGTGAATAAATAAAATCAAAATTACTTACATGCAGGTATTCCTCGCCCCAGATGTGCTCGGCGATCGCCGCTTTTGTAAGCAGCCGTCGCCTGTTTGCAATAAAATATTCCAGCAACTGGTATTCTTTATCTGTCAGGACAACCGGCTTGTCATTAACCGTCACTAATTGTGCTTCAGCTTCCAGCTTGATCTCGTTAAAGGCGATCACTTTGTTGCCACTAAAGTTTCTGCGCCTGATGATCGCATTAATTCTTGAAGTAAGTTCAGACAAATAAAAAGGCTTTGCCAGGTAATCATCCGCCCCTAAGTCGAGGCCCGCCAGTTTGTCTTCCAATGCATTCTTTGCAGAAATAATGATGATGCCAGCTTTCGATTCCATGTATTTCAATTCTTTAACCAGGTCGAGGCCACTGCCATAAGGCAAACCAATATCCACGACGATACAATCATAATCAAACCCGGCCAATTTATCTTTTGCCTGCAGAAAATCACTTACCGCCTCACAGACAAAGCCCTGGTGGTCCAGGTATTTTAAAATGGATTCCTGTAATGCCTGTTCATCTTCTATAATCAAAATTTTCATTTATATAAATATAGTCAGGTATCAATTTAAGTAATTGAGTTGAATATCTACCGCTATAATTTAAAAATCACTATAAAAGGCACAAAAAAAGTCCGCCTTATAAAGGCGGACCTGTATATAAATATCTACACCAAATTAAATCCCGGCCTTACTGGTTCATATCCTGTTCCTGTTGTGGATAGTTGCCTGCCGAATTCTGTAAGGTAGCGGTAGTTGTGTTTTCAGATCCGTTACGCACATAAGTAAGTTCTACTTTATCACCGGGATGAAGAGACGAAATTCTTCCGATCAGTTCGGTAGCTGTATTAATCACCTTCCCATTTAATTTGGTAATAAAGTCTCCTTGTTGAATCCCAGCCTTGCTGGCAGCACTTCCATCGGCTACTTTTATCACATACACACCATTGCCATCGGGAATATTATTTTTCTGGCGGTCGGCATCCGTCATCTGGTCGCTTCCGAGCATGATTCCCAAATACGCTCTTTTAGAGGTTCCGTATTTTATAATATCGCTCACCACTCTTTTTACAAGGTTAGAAGGAATAGCATAAGAATAACCTGCATAAGAACCTGTTGGTGATGCTATAGCGCTGTTGATACCAATTAAATCTCCATCGGTATTTACCAGGGCGCCTCCACTGTTGCCAGGATTTACCGCTGCATCTGTCTGAATAAAAGATTCAATGGGCGCATCACTATTGCGGTTGTTGATGCCGATGCTTCTTGCTTTCGCACTTACAATCCCTGAAGTGACGGTTGTTTCAAGATTCAGGGGGTAGCCAATTGCCAATACCCACTGGCCCACGCGAACGTCATCGGAATTGGCAAAATTGAGAGAAGGCAAATTGCTTCCTTCAATTTTAATAACGGCCAGGTCGGAACTTGGATCCGTACCGATCACTTTGGCCTTATAATCATTCTTGTCATTCAGGGTTACCAGCAGTTCATCCGCATTTTCCACCACATGATTGTTGGTTACAATGTACCCGTTATCACTCACGATAACACCAGATCCCGATGCCACTTCCCTTGCTGCACCGGGGTTATCATCCTGGTTATAAGACATGCCGCCGAAACCGGCGAATGGATCAAATTCCCGGGCCCCGGGTCTTTTGAGCACTTTTATGTGTACGACTGCCGGTGATGCTTTTGAAGCAGCACTTTCAAAATCAGTCATCGGTGCAGCGTCGCCGCCCTGGATAAATTTTGCTTGTTTAAAAACTGAAGTGGCTGCGGGACTATTAACAGCCAGCAGTTGGTGTTCATTTAATTTGCCATATACCCAGGCAGATGCAAAAAAGGCTGCGGCACTTACCAGGAAAACGACGAGAAGGTGTTTGAATTTCATCACTTTACTTTTTTTAATTGTTATAAAGCAAATATGAAATGCACCTTTGTAGCAAATCTGTAGAAATCTGTAAATGGCTTGTTAAACGTAAAAGTGTAAACCTCTCAACCAGTTCAGGTTTCAAAAGGCTTTGACGATTTATAGGATTGCGATTAAAAATCGCTGCAAAATCCTTACATCCTTTAATCATAAAAATCCTGGTTCAGACAAATATCCTACTATCCTTCAATCCTTCAATCATAGTTCAGACAATTATCCTACGATCCTTCAATCTTACAAATCATAGTTCAGACAATTATCGTTTCAATACAAACTTAACCGGATGCCCAAAACAGAAAGTGCACATTTGGCATTCGCATCATCGGATCAGAACGAAGCTTCCCTTAAAAAACACATCGCCTTCCGAGTTCGATCCTTTGATATAATAAACGTAGATGCCGGCGTTCTGCTGTTCGCCCTTGAAAGTTCCATCCCATCCGCTGCTTACGTTGTCAGTTGTAAAAACCAACTGACCCCATTGGTTGTATATACAAAACTGTTTGAGTTTAAGCGTAACATCCCGTGGTATCCTGAATACATCATTCAAGCCGTCACCGTTCGGCGTAAAGGCATTGGGCATTACCAGTGCATTAAAAATTTTCACAACAGATGTCCCGGATGCTTTGCACCCTTTATCATTCTGTGCCGCGAAATAAAAAGTGGCGTTTTCTGTCAGTGGCAAAGTTGAAGTGCTGAATGCCCGGGAATTAGTCACGCTGCTCTCCGGGCTCCATTGATATGAAATAACGTCGGCGGAGGTAGTTGCCTGCAACGCAACCACATTACCAGAACTGATCGTAGTGTCAGAAGGGAAAACATGTACAACCGGTATCGGATTAACAATGGCAGTAATCGTATTCGATAACACGGATGAAGAAGAGCAGGCAGTTGCACCAGGTACCACCTGGCAATATAACTCGTCCGAGTTTGACAAAGTGCCCAGGCTTAAAATATTTGAATGAGCAGCGATCATGGTATTATTCAATATCCAGTTATATAGCGGGGAGACGCCGGCATTTTCAACAGTTGCATTAAAAGTGATTGTATCACCTTTGCAAATTTCGCTTGCGGAAGCGGAAAGATGCACCTTTGGAGCAAGCGCATTTTTCACAGTCATTATCTTATTTGCTGACATAGCCGAATCGTTCAAAGAACAAGCAAACGAAGGATCAACCGTTATGGTACAAGTAACAACATCCTGATCAGATAGTGAAGGGGTAATAAAATTTTCGCTGTTCCTGCCGGCAGGTACACCATTAATTTTCCACCGGTAGATAGGATTGTTACCTGCGTTTGAAGCTTTTGCAGTAAAGACAACGGGAACACCCCTACAAACCGTATCAGAAGCGGTGTTAACTGTTACAGAAGGGAGCGCCTTATTGATCACATGTATCACGAGGGCATTAGAAGTAACACTTGCTGGCGGACCGCAGGAAAAAGCAGGGTCAGTTTTTATTTCACAAACCACCACATCACCATTGACAACTGAAGTTGCTGGAAAAATATTACTGCCTGGTCCGGTGTTTACGCCATTTAATTTCCATTGATAGGCAGGATTTATACCTGCATTTAAAGCAGTTGCGGTAAACGTGATTGCAGAATGGGAACAAATGGTATCCGCAGAAGCCACAATGCTAACCGAAGGAGGGCTTCCGTCATCTGTACCAAAATGAATTGAATTAGAGGTCGTTGACCCTTTAGCAAGACAGCTTACTTTATCAGAATAAATACAGGTTATGATATCTCCGGCATTCAGGTTATTGTTTACAAAAACATCAGCATCAATGCCGGTATTTTGTCCGTTTACCTGCCATTGATAAGACGGGGAAACTCCTGGATTTGTAACCATCGCTTTGAAAATAATTTCCGTGCAGCCGCAATTAAAAGGATTATTAGTCGATATACTGATTGAAGGATCGACAGTCTGGTCATTCACTTTTATCGAAACTGCATCAGTTCCCTGTAATAAATAATTATTGCAAACAGGGCCGCTGCTGGTTACAGAACACGCTACCTGGTCATTGGCGGTAAAATTTGAACCGGTGTACAGTGCACTGTTTGTACCTACCGGTAACCCGTTTTTTGTCCACTGGTAAGTTGGGTTAAGTCCGCCGTACAAAACGTTCGCTTTAAGCGTGGAAGAACCTCCTGCACACACTGTGGCAGCCAAAGGATCAATTGTTACAATGGGATTTGGGGGAGATGCAACCGGGGTCGAAAATTTGACCACCCAATAATCACTAATGCCGACGAGGTAGTTTGCAGTGGGAGCATGGTAACCCGATATGTCGGATGAATTGACATATCCGGTAGTTATAAAACTGCCATCGCTTAATGGCTGAACGCAATATGCTTCATCATAGTCATTGCCACCAAAATCTTTTTGCCATTCAAGATCACCATTGCCGTTAATTTTAAATATCCACGCATCGGCCATTCCTGCATTGCATGAAAGGTCTCCGTCTGATGAACGTGCAGAACCTGCAACAACATAGCCTCCATCAGAAGTTAACCGGGCAAAATAGGCCACTTCATTTTCCGTGCCTCCATAACATTTTTGCCATTGAATTGCTCCGGTTTTACCAAGTTTTACCAGCCATGCATCAAAACCAACTCCATGGTTGCCAGACACATCGCCGTCAAATGAATTGGAAAAACCAGATACGAGATAACCTCCATCATGGGTTATTTGAATATTAAATGCATTTTCTGTGAATGAGCCGCCATAAGTTTTCTGCCATTGCAGCTTACCAAGGTTATCAAGCTTTACAACCCAATAGTCCCCGGCTCCATGAAAACCGGTTATATCTCCGTCAGAAGAATTTGTCGTTCCCGCATTTACGCAACCACCATCCGGAGTAGCCTGGATGCTTCTTGAAAAATCATAATCACTACCCCCCAAACATTTTTGCCAGATCAACTTTCCTGCAGCATCGATTTTAATGACCCAATAATCAGCCTGTCCATGATTCCCACTTACATCACCGTCATTTGACAGCGTATGCCCGGTAACAAAATATCCGCCATCCGGGGCAGCAGCGATGGCGGTCGGAAAATCTTCCTGGCTGCCTCCATACATTTTTTGCCAAATGATGTTTCCATCTTTGTCAAGCTTTACCACCCAATAATCAAGCCCTCCATGATTACCGGTTATACTACAATTTTGAGAAGCTGCTCCGGCAGTAAGAATGTAACCTCCATCGGAGGTTGGTAGTATATACGCACCCTGTTCAGAGTCATTGCCACCAAAACATTTTCGCCATAGAATATGGCCCTTGTTATCCAACTTTAAAACAAAAATGTCCCCTCCGTTTCCTGTTCCGTGATAGCCCATCACATCCCCTTCATGTGAAGTGGTAAAACCCGCCACAATAAAGCCGCCGTCTGGAGTTAGCTGAACACAATTAGAAACATCATCATTATTTCCTCCATAACATTGCTGCCATTCAACAAAGGGAACAGTAACACCCGTTGGCTGACTGATGCGGGAGAGCATGGTGGTCGACTTTGTGGTTTTATAAAAATCGGATTGTGAATGTATAAACTGATAGCCGTGTACCCCGGGGAAATATTGTTGAGCCGAAAGGTTCATAACAAGGAAACATAGTAATGCCGGTATAAGCAATTTGTACATGGAACTATTTTTAATCCCGGCTACCCATTGATCAGTAAAAAAATGGAGGCAGGAATGAATAAAATTAATATGCTCACTTTAAACGGTAAATAAATAGTGAATATTTTATCGGATCCTGATTCTGCATGCAGCTGTCGCAGGCCTATAGGTTTCAAAAACCTTACACGCCTTTTTTTTAAAACCGGTCAAATCATTTCGGTCCATAAACAAATACCTCTTTTTTTCCGTCCACTTCCCTGTGCAGGGTTAACACGCCATCTGTATTGATGGAGTCAACGACAAGCTGCCTGTATATCATCGAAGAGGGAGGGCCATCCACAGATAAGCGATCCCAGATTGGAAAAGAGACCGTATCATTCGCATTGGTAAAGACCGAAATGTCAGTCGGCACAATCGGTCCGGCATTATAAGAACAGGAAGATTTGTTTTTGTCAATTATTGTGGATAAGACCATTCGTTCCGGGTTAAAGTTTCCAAATTCTGCCCTCTGCGGAGTAAAAACATATTCATCTCTGAATGTGCACGGTTCCTGTACCGAGGCGTTATCCGTCCTGGTTCCATTCGCCAGGTAATATCTTTCACGAAGCAGGTAAGGACTTCTGGTAAGGTTATCGCCTATTTCTTTCGCCAAACCGGTTTTATATTTCATAAAATCCTTCTCCTGGTCTGCTGGCGCAAATGCAATAAAATCGAGTTCCGCCGTACTG
>JAICYZ010000155.1 GCA_025933935.1 Chitinophagaceae bacterium | reverse complement strand
AATAGTAGCCGCCAACACCTCCGAGGAACATGCCTGATTGCATGTACAGGTTTACCATTTGCTCCTGCAACTGATCTTCATTGGCCAGCCGTATGAAGAACGAGTTGTTGGATTTTACAATGCCTTTCTCAATATTAATCAGGCCCGCTTCATCCGGCTCCGGTCCGGTCACCCTTATCAGATCTTTTGGATAGACTCTTATTGTTTTTTTGGCCGCCGCCACACCCAGTTTATTAAACGCAGCCAGGGCGGTAACCAGCTTTGCTGTCGAGCCGGGCTGGGTGGCATGCGTAAATCCAAGGTCGGTGTTTACATTCCACCCCGGCAACCTATTGAGCGCATTTTCAGGCAGTGTAAGCTTATCCCAGTCATTCACCGGGGGCAGTGGCCAGCAAGCTGAGGCCAGCACATCACCGGTGTTGTCTTTCATGACCACTACTGAAACTTCTTTCCTGTTTACGCGATCATCCGCTTGTAGCGCCAGCTCGATCCTGGTCTGCAACGCTGCATCCATGCTGAGCGTGATGTTCCTGTTGCGTTTTTTAAATTGCACAACCTGGTCACTGTTAATACCCGAAGCGAGTAGATCAGCAAGGGCGCTGAAATCTCTTTTAGCGACGGTCATCCCGGTACCGGATACCGGTAAGAATTTTTCTTCCCGGTAGCGATCGGCGCTTACCTGGTATTTGGCAATGGGCGCAGGGAAACCCCTCAGTTCGGCGGCGTGAGCATATTCGGCAAAATAGCCGTTATTGCCGCCGGAGAACACGCCGGTATTGGCATCACCCGTCCAGAAAAACGTGTACTCTCCAAATGGATAATACCGGTCTTGTCTTTTATAAGAAAGAGATTTAAGGTTTTCAGGCGGTAAACCAAGAGCCAGCAACGAATCTTTCTGCCGCTCTACCAGGTTCAGATCACTGGAGGCAAGCAACCGTCCGTTCCTGTCGTAAATATTTCCTGCCTGCAGCCTGTTCATCAAGATGCTGATCCTTGGATTGTAGCTGTACATGCGTACACCACTGCGGTCGGCTACCAGCGCCGGTTCCACGATCCATTTTTTCCTGTTGAGCGTATAGCCGGACACGTTAACAATAAGCAGCAAAATCGCTGCGCAGGCAGCAAGTAATGCCGGAACGAGATTTTTATCTTGCCTGCCGGAAATATAATTCATCTGCGCCTGCGTTCCCTTTAAACGGGAGGCGCTCAGTAAAAAACCTATTGCTACCATACTGCATAAAAGCGATGTACCGCCGTAGCTGGTAAAAGGCAAGGCAACTCCCGACAGTGGGAGAGCACCGGTAGAACCTCCTGCGATGAGGAGAAATTGAACAAATAGCCCGATGCCGGCGCCGGCGCACAGGTAAAATAAAAAGGGTGGTCCCGCCTGCCTTCCAATAATAATAGAGCGGTGCAGCAACACGAGAAATAAAATAAAGATGCAGGTAATGCCTGCCCATCCGAATTCTTCGCCAATTGCAGGAAGAATCATGTCGGTATGGGCTTCAGGGATCGTTTTGCCGAATCCCTCGCCGGCACCTTGCCCAGTAACGCCTCCGGTAGAAATCGCCCAGATCCCATTGGCCACCTGGTCGCCACCATAAACCTGGTTATTCCATGGGTCAGACCAAATCGCTTTTCGATCTACTAACCTGTGTATGGGACCCGGTATTATTTTAGCCAAAACCGGTACCTGGTCGAGCAACAGGAACCCGCTTACTACTACCAGCGCCATTATAGATGATTCACTCAATCTCTTTTTGCCAATCAGCATAAAAAGAATCAGCGCTCCTACTGTAACGGCAGTGGCAATCCAAACTGTTTTGAAAATCCAAATGGTAAGCGCATACAGGAGCATGGTAGCAACAACCTGTATAAAATCTCCACGTGAAAAAGAGAAAAGTGTAATGAAAGTGAAACAGCAAATGATTGCCGGCCCCAGGTCGCCTATAACGAGGAACAGCAAAATACTGGCGACAATGGCGATGAGAGCGCCTACAAAAAATGACAATCGCTTTCCAAAGGAAGGATATTCTGAGATGAACTTTTCATTGACTGCGAAGAATCCGGCAAGGAAAAGGATCACCATATATTTTACTACCTCGCTCGGCTGAAATCCTAACAGGTTTACTTTAACGCCGCTACCCTCCGGACCCGTACCAAAGAGAATGTCAAGGCATAGCAGTCCCATAGCCGCCAGCGCCCACGGCCAGCCATTAGCGGCCCTCTTTTCATTTTTAAAAATAAACAGGCGAAAGAATCCCGAATCAGGCGTAAACTTTTTGAGGTTGATAAACTGGAACGCAGCTATGGCGCAGATTCCAATGCAGAAATAAATAAAGGTGCTCTTCACAAGAAAGCGATCTCTTAAAGGGTCCTGGAGACTGAATAATGCGATAAAGGAAAGACCCGTCAGTATCATTACAACCGGCAGCAACAATTGGTCGGCGCCAGGTGAACGAATGGTCAAAATGAGATGCAGCAACAGGAACGAAGCAAAAAATGTAATTACAATAATGCGAAACCAGTGAGTCACCTCTTCCGGTGTCCTCACGATAAATGCCTTTTCTTTTTTCAGGTTATTAAAATCCTGTGTCGAAAAAAGTTTCAGCGTGTGCGGCGACTGCACAAAATGAAACACAGCACTGCCCTTAAGATTCTCAACTCCCTTTGAAGGGCCGAATTCATAACCGGGCTGAAGAGGAATCAGGTCAAAAGATTTGTTTACTGGCAGGCCGGAAAACGAAAAGCTTCCGGAGGCATCGGTACGGGCATATGCATTGAACGAGAGCAGTTGCAGTTTTTTTGTCGAGTCGCGGTAAAGCACTTTGCGAACCCCATCCTTGAATTGAATAATATCATTGTCGTCATCATCCGTTGCGTCGCTATTGTCCTGCGGAACCAACAACCGTAATCTCAGCAAGGCACCTTGTACCGGCTGACCACTGTGGTTTTTTACGGTTCCTGAAATAGTAGCGGTTCCTAATCGTACGCTGGTTTGTGCAGCAACCTGCAAAGGATGCTGTGTTTCCTTTGTAAATGAAGTAGAATCATCTTTGGAAAAGCCAAGCAAATCCCTCGACAGTTCCACCCGCTTTTTGAAAGAAGCGCCGCCCTGTGAAAAGGCCTCGTCAGCATTGACGAAATACGGCGCTTTATTTAAAGTGCCGGCATTGTCGATCTCTCTTCCGGGTTTTTTTGCAGCAGCAACGGTTTTAGCAATGAAGGAAATGTCTTTCGGATCTTCGAAATACATTCCTTTTTCCAACACCTCTTTCATTCTTTCTCCTGGCTTATCATCATTCAGGTTGATCATGGTGCCATTCGCCACGCGGGTGTCCACTTCTGCAAAATCGCGTTGCAATACGGAAAACATTTTCCAAAACAGGAATGCCATGATGATGCCTGTCAGTAAAAGGCAGGCCCGTTCTGTATTTCTGTTTTTAAGCCATGCGCCGGAAGTTGTCATACCTTATTTCGTTTTTGACTGGGTGATGAAAATGGAATCCTTGAATTTGCCTGATAGTACCGAATCCTTAAATGCCATTAAATATTGTACCGGAACAGGGCAATTGATAAACCGTACATGCCTGAACGTTATATTATTCTTTTGCACCACAAGCCCTACATCGAAATTTTGAAATACGATACTATCAAGCACAATATTTTTTGCTGCAGGATCAATGATAAAAGCCGGCCCTTTATACAAACTGTCAGACATTAGCACAGCGCCATTCCCATGCAGGTAAAAGGTATCTTTCGTTATCGTCACCGGGGCATCGATCGTAATAACCGCTTTACCCTGCGGCAACGAATAACCTTTGGATGTATCGCTCACATGCGCCATCAATTGAGTGAATGGATCATTCTGTTTCGTCAGTATCTTGACAGGTACCGGATCAGCGATTACCACTTTTTTATATTTCCCGAAAGCGCCGGTGAGCGACAGGGCTGCCAGCCCGGTGAAAATAATTACCATAATTACGATGAACGCAATGAGCCTGCGGTTCTTCTTCTTAGCCTGCTGCAATTGCGTTTCCGGCGCGGCTTCGGTTAAAGTGATAGGGATCACGGGTTTTGCATTTTTCCTTTCCATCACTACAGGCTCCGCCTTTTGTTTAGATTGGTTATCATTTACCACCAGTACCACAGTAATATTATCATTGCCACCTGCTTCGTTCGCAGCGTCAATCAATGACCCGGCTTTTGACGAAATATCTTTTTTGGAAGTTAATATACTCATGATCGCTTCTGAGCTGATCATATCCGTAAGGCCATCGCTGCAAAGAAGAAGCTGGTCTCCCGGCAGGAATGGGGATTCGCCGGTCTCTATGAAATCTTCCGGTAAACTGATGTCTGGTTCGAATCCAAGGGCTTTATTAATTTCATTACGTCTTGGATGGCGCATAGCTTCCTCTTCCGACAACCTTCCGGATTCTTCCAAAAAGCCAACGACCGAATGGTCTTTGGATAGTTTCACAAGAGAATGATCCCTCAGCAGGTAGATGCGCGTATCGCCAACATGCGCATACCAGCAGGTATGATTTTTTTTATCAGCGACCACGCAGGTGAGTACGCACGCCATCAGTTCATTCGCCGGTTCTTCCTTTTTGGCTTCGTTTATTTTTTTATTGGCTGCGATGATGGCCTCCCGAAGCGATTGGATCACGTTATCAGCGGAAATGGTTTCCAGCCTTTCCAATATGACCGAACGGGCTATCTCGGCGGCAATATCACCACCCTGGTAGCCTCCCACACCGTCGACAACGCCGGCAATGAGCAACGTGGTGCGCGGGATTTTCCGGGCAAAGAAAGTATCCTCATTCTTTTCCCGGCGTTTACCCTTGTCCGTTATACCATAAAAGTATTCAGCCATTATTGTGGGTTTGCTTAATGTCAGAAAAATTTGCGATCAGCAATACAATGCTGATCACCAACAATCCTATCGCTAACAATGAATCCATTTTACACTTTGAATATGTTGATTGATACAATACCGTTGAGTACGATCCTCGAGTTCATCTGAAGTACCGTCCATGCTGGTGAATCGGGATTACTTTTTGTCACCTCGTTCTCATTCACCAAAGTCTTCTCACCAAAGGATGCGATATAAAACTTATCAGCTGTTTTATCATACCGGACAGACAAATGTGGCGTAGATACCCAGTCTGAAGGGATACGAAAAACTCCCGGCAGATTCTGCTTCTCATCAATTCCGCAAATGAGAAAATTTTCATCTGTAATGAGATATTCGATCTTTTTGCCGGCATATTCTTTTTCAGGGACTGTTGCTTCCATGCGGGCAAAATATGCTGCCTTGCTGACTTCGTTTTGATCACCCGGCACCAGTGTTTTCTGCCACGGAATTTCGTAGTAGCCATCGCTGTAGTAGGTAAAGTCTTTCAATATTTCGTCCGCAATGTCAAAGGTTTGAGCAATACCGGTTTGACGCGGGATAAAGGTGACACGCAGGTTTTCTTCCCCTCTATAGGCATTGCCGGGAAGCAATTTCCCTATAAAGCTTTTATCACCTTTTTCGTAATCCGGGTGAGATACAAAGCGGAACACCCATTTGTTGGCAGAGTTCGTAACCTTTTTTCCTTTCTGCCGGTACTCCTGGAGTATGCCATAGAAAGCTTTTACAGATTCTTTTATGATCAGGGAAAATATACCGCGATTGTTATCCATGAACTTATTGTAATCGGGCGGACTGAAGCAGATAATGTATTCATGGTAAAATATGATGCGGTCGGCGAACGAAAGCTCAGCGATGGATTCTTTGAATTTTTCAATAATGTACTTGTACACAAGGTCCGGCGTCATCGTAGCTGTTTCGGTATAGCTGTTCTCTTTCTTCAGGAACCAGCTTTGCACGCCGGTTCTTTGCCAGAACGTAGGTTTTGTAGTCGTGGGCATTGCCTGTTGTTTTAATCGTGATAGTAGTTGCGTTTGACCAAACAGAAAGCATATTGCTTGTTTAGCCATTCACAACATTTCCTTAAAATCTTCCAGGTAGAATTTTTTTGATGCCCGTATTGTAGTTGAAGTAAAACTGTTTACATACGCAAAAAAAGATTGGGTGAGTGAGGCCGTACTACACGATTAAAACACGATTCGCACTTTCAGAAATGAAATTAAAAGAATATTTCTTAAAGGATTGCCAAAGCTTCTTAACGGTAGTGAAGGAAAACTTAAAACGAATTGATCCGGTTTGTGCGTCCTTCCCTGGCGGGTGTCCTTTAGATTGTGGGCACAAAGAAGAACTTCCTTCCTTTTCCTGTTTTACCTTTTTTGTCGGCCCAAATAACAATTCCCCTCAGGAAAAACCCGGGCTGCCATACTTTATCCATGCCTTTCCCATGGCTTTCCCATACTTTCCTCATACACTCCTCATACTCTCCTCATACTTTTTTCATACACTCTTCATACAGAACTCATACACTCCTCATACGTAACTCATGTTTAAATTGTCTGAATCACGGATTTAAAATTGTCTGAACCACGCCTGCCCGCCTGAATGATGCAGTCGGGGCATGATTCAGACAACTGGTAATTGAATTATAAATTCCGTCCCTTGCTCTTCTTTACTCTCCACTTTTATATCTCCGCCATGCGCCTTTATAATATCATAGCTCAAACTCAAACCCAGTCCGGTTCCCTGTCCGGTTGGTTTCGTGGTGAAGAATGGTTGAAATATTTTTTCTTTGATTGATTCGGGAATACCGTTTCCATTATCACTAACGGTAATGGTTACACTATTTCCTGATTTCTTTGTAGCTACAGATACGATTGGTTCGTACGAAATAACATTGTGGCTTTTTTGTTCCTGCCCGAATGATTCGTTCAGGCGGGCTTTTGCTGTGTTTCGGCTTCGCTCAGCGCAGGCGTAAAAAGCGTTATTAAACAAATTCAACAATACTCTGCCAATATCCTGAGGGATGACATCTATTTTTCCAATGCTTTCATCGAAATCGGTTTCAAAGGAAGCATTAAAGCCTTTGTCTTTTGCGCGCAAGCCATGATAAGACAATCGCAAATATTCATCACACAAAGCATTAATATCGGTTGGCTCTTTTTGACCTGATGCCACTCTCGAATGCTGTAACATTCCTTTTACTATAGCATCGGCACGCTTCCCATGATGGTTGATTTTTCCTTCATTCGCTTCAATGTCATCTGCAAGCAATTTTACTTCGTCATAATTACCTTTAGCAATTTCTTCTTTCATCTCCGCAATCATTTCTCTATTTACTTCCGAAAAATTATTGACGAAATTCAACGGGTTTTGTATCTCATGGGCAATGCCTGCAGTTAATTCTCCCAGGGATGCCATCTTTTCGGATTGGATGAGTTGCTTTTGCGTAGCTTTCAAATTATCGAGTGTATCACGTATTTCCATTGTTTGCCTGTTCACTTCTTCCTGCAGCATCTTTTGCTGGTTTTCTGCCTGTACTCTTTTTTCCTCTGAAAGCAGTACCACCTTGTCTGCATTTAATCTCACCTCCTGTATTATTTCTTTAAACCTCATGGAAACGTATACTAATAAGGAAATCGGAAATGAGAGAACAAAGAAGGATAAAAGTGTATAGGCCCGGTAAAAATCTGCAGTTGGTGATATCTTGAGGTATACAAAAAAGAAACAAAACATGAAAAGGGAAAAGAACAACCCTACCACTATGGCCCACTGTGCTCCGCGTAATTTTTTCCATGAACTGAAAATATAATACATGGAAATGCTAAGTGAGAAAAGAATAGTTACAGTTGGAATTATCGAAACTATTGTTTTTGAAACGCTAAAGAAGAATGGCAAAATACATAAAAGGAATAAGGCAACAAGGAAGATGATTAATTTACGGTTGAGTCTTCTTCTAAAGATCCTGATCAGGAGTACAGGAATAATAAACAATATTAATATAAGAGAAATATTTTTAATTAGACCGTAAATATAAATTGATAAGTAATGTGCCAGGCCAATGGCAACAGTGTTTAACTGGGCATAACTCAACAGTGTATAGAAACTTGTGCATAGCGCTATCAGGACGAGATTTTTTTCCCTGCGGTTTTGAAACGCCAACAACCAAAATAACAGGCTTAATACTGCACAAGTTACTAACCATGTATTTTGAAAAGAATAAATATCTGCGATTGACTTTGATAGGT
Source organism: Chitinophagaceae bacterium (assembly GCA_025933935.1). Lineage (GTDB taxonomy): Bacteria > Bacteroidota > Bacteroidia > Chitinophagales > Chitinophagaceae > Ginsengibacter. Next base: position 1,196 of record JAICYZ010000155.1, on the reverse strand, counting down.
TGGTAAAAGGATTGGGGCCTTCAATGACAAATAAATCAGAGGTGTTCAATTTATATTTTAAATCATATGGCGGAAAAGGAGAAAGATATCCTACAACATGAACTGCAAAAGTGTGGACCTGGTCACTATTAAAAGTAATAGCAAGCGGATCAACATCATCATTATATTCCCCGAAGGGTTTCCCATTATCGCCGGTATTACCTCTTGTGGCCATTAGTTTGCCATCTATATAAAATTGTGTTGCTGCCCAGTTGGCAAAATCTATCCATAATACTTTCTGCAGCACGGAGCTATCAAATTTTAGTTTTATCCGGAACCAACCTTCCACCCTGCCATTTTTATCCGCATATTGTTTTGATAACTTCTCCGGATTCATTTTAATCCAGCCGGTAGTATCAATGTTCGGCAGCGCCCAGTTTGAATCATTACCCGGCCTGAAAATCCATCCATCATTATTCGCTAATAATAGCTGATCTGTAAATTTATCAAAGCTATTCGCAGATACTATCACAGTAGTGTCCTGGCCTTTCGCAAACTGAAATGACAGTAACGCAAGAATAAAAATGAGTTTTGAGATTTTCATTTGTGCTGATTTAAACTATAATAAAATATTACTCGGTTCTCACACCTTCTTTTCGCTTTTTATAAAAACAGGTATTTGATCATAAATTTTGTTGCACCAATCATTTATTGCTTTTTACTTTCATCATCTTAAAACACTTTCAGGAAAGCATAGCTCATCATTTATTGAGCATACTATCCAGCATTTTAATAAGTTCATCATTCATTTTATTTAACCTGGCAGCCAGAATCTTGTCAGATTCATATCGGGATAAATAGATGCTGTAAAAGTTCAGTATTTCTGTTCTTTCTTTTTCTGAGAGTTTTGCAAATGGAACTATCGGCACATTTGAATCACCTGCATTCATCACAACGCTATACAATGGCTCTATAGAACTTACATCAGGGAAAGCATCTGACCGGTAGTCATCAACAATCTCGTTGTATTTTTCGAAGTTGTAAATGACACCTTCATAAATGGTCAGAGAATCTCTAAAGGCCCGGTCATGAATATATTTCAAGCCTCCGGAATTTACCATCTGCTCATATGCAGCCTTACTTATCCTTGAAACAAATACCTGCCTTGTATAACTTATAAGGCGGGAAGTTGTTAAAAGGTTATCGTTTTCTTTTTT
>JAICYZ010000327.1 GCA_025933935.1 Chitinophagaceae bacterium | reverse complement strand
TATTGCTTTATAATGTTATTGGCTTACCCATATAAAATTCATAAATGCTATAACTCATGATCACATTATATTTTGCCTGAATCAGGTTTTGTTGTGCCTGAATGAATAGGTTTTTTTGAACCAAAAAATCCACCATGTTCACTGCACCCAGCTTTAATTGCTCATTGGCAATGCGGTAATTCTCCTCGTTTGCCGTAAACTGCACCTGGGCCGCTTTATACTGTGCTTCGGAATTCGATACGTTTATAAAAGCTTGTTCCACTTGTTGCGATAGAACGAGTTTGGTGTTTTTCAACGCGATCTGTGATTGATCAATCGCTATTTTTGATTTTTCAATATTCGTTTTATTAATTCTGTTATTAAAAATCGGAATGCCCAATGTGAGCCCGATTCTTTGATAAAAATTATTGTTCAACTGCCCTAAATATTTGGTAGACTGATCATCAGAATATCCGCTTGCCAATGATCCTCCTGCTGAAATGGTAGGGCTATTGGCGGTATATGCCTGTTTTAATTGCAGGTTCGACTGTTGTACGGCAACTTCGCTGTTTTTTACTTCCGGACGGTTTTGTAACGCGCTGTCTTCGACAGTTTGTAAACCGGTGACCTGCGTTGGGACAGTAACATTTACTGAATCGAGAACGTTCAAATGATAAGATGAAGGCAACTGGAGGATTTGTTTCAGTGTCAACGTATTTTGTCTTAGCTGATTTTGAGCAAGCACCACGTTATATTGATCTGTTGCAAGAGTTGCTTCGAGCTGAACCAAATCTTTTTTTGCGATACTTCCTGCATTAAAAAGGACCTGGCCATTTTCATACTGCGCCTGCGATGTTTGTACAATATTTTGCAGCGCCAGGATATTTTCTTTTTCCATCAAAATATTGAGATACGCCTGAGTAATTTGAATTGTAATATCATTTTTTGCTTCTTCCACATTCAGTTTTGCTGCCTGCACATACAGTTGTTGCGATTGAATGTTATTTTTTAAATAACCGCCCTGGTAAAGGATCATAGAAGAGTTAAGGCTGTAGTTGCTCGCAAAATTTGCCTGAGTTTGAAAACCACCTACTACAGGATTGGCGTTTTTGGAGTTCGTTAAATATTGCGTACTGCTGGCTGATAAATTTGGATAAATCGCCGCTTTTGATTGTAACAAATTTTGATTGCTTGTGGCAACGTCCAGAGAAAGCGTTTGCAATTGAAGATTATTTTCTGCTGCATATTCAAAGCAATCCTCCAAGCTCCATTTGTCTGGTAAATTATGGAAAGAACTGTCTTGTGCCAACGTTGAAGAAGATGGCTGAAAAGATAGAAGCACGAACGAAAGGGCTGTTAATATTCCTTTCGAAAAAATGAATTGGGCAGGCTTTTCATTTTTTAGGGAAGCCGTTGAAGCTTTCAAAATATGTGGTAGTTTTTTCACTTCACAGACAACATTAATTTAATAATCTGACGTTATTTTGTGACCAAAACCCTCGACAAAGTTTAGTAACTCGTGAAATTTTTATTTCATTTGATTGCGCTACAATTTAGAAGCCAGATGTATTTATTGTATCCGGAATTTAACAGAAAAGAAAATTAGAATTGGCCTTGGATCTTTATTTGCTGCAAAATGCAATTTTTGATTCATTGCTTGTTGTGTAAATTTGCAGTTTTTTAAAAGTAAAAATGAATCCTTCCGCCACATTAGAAAACAAACTTGAAAAAACCGTTTATCCCATCTTATTCGCGATCAGTTTTTCTCATTTATTAAATGACACCATCCAATCTTTAATACCTGCGATCTACCCGATTTTAAAACGAAATTATCAACTCAGTTTTGCCCAGGTTGGCTTGATAACGCTTACTTTTCAAATGGCAGCATCGCTGTTACAACCATTTGTAGGCTTATATACGGATAGAAAACCACAACCCTATTCCCTGGCAACCGGAATGGGTTTTACGCTGTCAGGTTTGATCGTTTTATCGGTGTCTCATCATTTCTATATGGTTCTTCTGTCAGTGGCTTTGATCGGAATCGGATCTTCTATTTTTCATCCGGAATCTTCGCGCATGGCTCACGCTGCCGCCGGAGATCAGAGAGGTTTGGCCCAATCTATCTTTCAATTGGGCGGAAATCTCGGAAGTTCAATCGGCCCGTTGCTGGCTGCATGGATCATTGTTCCTCACGGACAAACCAGTATTATCTGGTTTTCGCTGATTGCTTTATTGGCAATTTTTGTTTTGACAAAAGTCGGAAACTGGTACAAAGGAGTTGTGATAAAAATAAGGGCGAGGCAAAAACAAAAACCGGCGGTTTTTCATCCTGCATTTTCTAAAAAGAAAGTGATCTTCTCTGTGGTCATTCTGCTCGTTTTGATTTTTTCAAAATATTTTTATCTCGCCAGCCTTACCAGTTATTTTACTTTTTATCTGATCAATAAGTTTCATGTTGGCATCCAGACGTCACAAATATATTTATTCGTATTTCTGTTTTCTGTTGCAGCAGGAACGCTGATTGGTGGTCCGCTCGGAGACCGTTTCGGAAGGAAATATGTTATCTGGTTTTCTATTTTGGGAACCGCACCGTTCGCATTAATGTTGCCTTATGCCAATCTTTTCTGGACCATCATTTTGGTTGTTCCAATCGGATTGATTCTATCTTCTGCATTCTCTGCCATCCTCGTTTATGCGCAGGAATTAATTCCCGGAAAAATAGGTCTGGTGTCAGGATTATTTTTTGGTTTCGCGTTTGGAATGGGTGGAATTGGGTCCGCTTTATTGGGCGAACTCGCAGATAAAACGAGTATAATCCATGTTTATCACGTAACCTCTTTTCTGCCTTTGATTGGCATTATTACCGGGTTTCTGCCAAATATTGAAGGAAGCAGGAAGAAAAAGAAAAATGTCTGAACTAAGATTTATAAGATTAAAAGATGTTGGGATTAGAAAATATAGGATTTTAATTAGAAACAGCTAATAATAGATGCTGTCCTAAACATCATCGTTCAAACTAGTCTCCTTTAAAGTCCGGCTTTCTTTTTTCTATAAAGGCAGAGACGCCTTCCTTGAAATCATTGGTAGCAGCGGCTTTTTGTTGAAATGTATCTTCTGTTTGCAACTGTTGTTCCAGTGTTTGTTCCAAAGAATTATTTAATGCCTGCTTCGTCAACGCCAATGCTTTTGTAGGTAACTGAGAAAGGCTGACAGCAATTTTTTCGGCTTCTATAAAAAATATTTCATCAGGGAAATACTTGTAAATCATGCCGATTCTTTCTGCCTCTTTTGCAGAAATCTTTTCCCCGAGCATCATCAAGGCTGATGATTTTTGAAGGCCGATTAACCGTGGTAAAAAATAAGTGCCGCCGCTATCAGGAATTAACCCGATTTTGCTAAACGCCTGGATGAAAGACGCCGATTCTGCTGCCACGATTACATCGCAACCCAGAGCTACATTAGCGCCAGCTCCTGCTGCAATTCCATTTACTGCGGCGATCACCGGTTTGCTTAGATTTCTTATCTTTCTGATGATCGGATTGTATTGTTCAGCAATTATTTTTCCGATATCAAGGCTGTTTGGGTCAGCGCCCTGCGACAGATCCTGTCCGGATGAAAATCCTTTACCTGCGCCGGTTATATATACACAACGAACAGAAATATTCTTCTCGCATTCATCCAGTTTTTCCTGCAGATCCAGCGACATTTCGCGATTAAATGCATTAAATTTTTCAGGCCGGTTGAGCGTAATAAATGCAATGGAATTTTTTATTTCGAAAAGAATGGAGCTCATGAGATTGTTTGTCTGATTCTTAATTTTTTATCTGTTAATTTGGAAAAATTACTCAATAACCGGTCCTGAAACTTTTGAAACGTTTCCAAAACTTTAAAATTAATCTAAAAAGATCAATGGCATTTAAAATAATCAAAAGGCTC
>JAICYZ010000399.1 GCA_025933935.1 Chitinophagaceae bacterium | reverse complement strand
TCAACATCGCCATTTGAGAAAGCCTCATCAAAAGATTTTTCCGTATTCAAAATCTCATTCTGTTCGTCATTCCAGGATTGCGGACTTAGATCTGTAGAAGCGGAATCACTAATTTTCAAATCTTTCGGATCACCTCCCTGATCGCCAATCAACATCCATTTGCCATTGTTTTTCTCAAGAATATCGGTCCATTGTTCGTTATCAGCCATCGTTTTACCGTCTTTAGTTGTGACAGTTCCATCAATCTCGTAGTCCACGAAAGCGTGATTGCCTAAAACTCGTATGGCCAGTGGAGTCATTTTGCTAATCTGTATTTTATTTCCGGAATTAAAAAAGTCATTCACACCTTTTTGCATTTCTTCGTAACTGCCAGGCTTTTCACTGCGGTAAGACCACCCGATATACGAAGGCTCAAAATAGTTAAAGAACCCATTTGCATCTCCTTTTGCAAATAAATTATTGTAAGCAACGACATCTTTCCAAACATCCTTCTGCTGTGTATTCCAATTCGGGCTCTGCGATTTTACGGGTAAAAATGTACAAATGAAAAAAAACAGGAACAATGTGACGGCGCTCTTTTGAAACGTTTTCATGATGTAATTTTTAGTTGAAAAATGATTTCGAAAACTTTCCGGTAGCCCAGGGTTTAGAAAAGAGGACATCAAGCAGTGAGAATTTGTACACTTTCTGTTATAAAGATAGAGAAAGATTAAAATCAATTAAATGGTATAAAAAAATACGACATAAAAAAGACAAATAGTATTCAGCAAATCAACAAACAAACAAACGGAATTTCTCATTCTTTTTTTCTGGTGAAAGAATCATCAGGGAAAGAAGTTTCAATGATGCATGATTTTTGAGTTCTTTCTTAAAATGCAGAAAAATTATAAATCCATCTACAGTGCATTGGCGGCGGATATTTTAATCGCAATTGTAAAATTTTTTGCAGGCGCCTATTCGAACAGTTCGTCCATGATCTCTGAAGGAATTCACTCTCTAGTGGACAGCACCAATGAGATTTTGCTTTTGTATGGAATGAAAAGAAGCAAAAAACCTGCTGACAAAAAACGTCCTTTTGGCTACGGAAAAGAGTTGTATTTCTGGACATTTATCATTTCAATTCTCATTTTTGGACTGGGAGGTGGCGTTTCCATTATACAAGGAATCAATCATATCCGGAAACCGCTCCCATTGGAAGATCCTACATGGAATTACCTGGTACTGGCATTTTCAGCGATTTTCGAAGGCACTTCTTTAATTATCGCGATCAGGGAATTTAATAAAGTCCGCGGCAATTTTTCATTCTGGGAAGCCATTATCAGGAGTAAGGATCCGGCAAGTTTCCAGGTGCTTTTTGAGGACAGTGCCGCCGTGGGCGGATTGGCAATTGTTTTTATTTTTATGAAGATTTCTCATGCTTATAATCTTCCCGTTTTGGATGGCGTTGCTTCGATTACCGTTGGATTATTATTGATTTTTGTTTCATTGATCCTTGCGCGGGAAAGCCGCAGCCTGCTGATGGGCGAAGGAATAGCACCGGAAACTCAAAAGAAAATTATAGCGTTGGCAGAAAAAGATCCATCAGTAATAAAAGTGGTAAATGTGCTTTCTACATACGAATCTCCGGAAGAAGTTGTCCTGATGCTCATTGTCAATTTTAAATCGGAATTGGATACAGAGGAAATAACTGATGCGATTGAACGTGTTCGGAAAGGGATTAAGCAGCAGTTTCAATTGATTGAGTTTGTAATCATTCAACCGGAAGCAGTGAAAAAAGACAAATAATGGTCATAAAAAATCCGGTGCAACATGGTGCACCGGATATCAAAAATATATAAAAGCCTGTACTTATTTTTTTGCAGCAGCGGCTTTTGGAGCAGCTTCAGCCTTGGCGGGAGCAGCTTTGGAAGCGCCTTTGGCTTCCGGTGCAGCTTTTGCTTCTTCCTGTTTCAATTGACGTGTCATCGTTACAGACGCGATTGGAATGCGTGGAGAATTTAAGATTTCCATATTCGGCGCCTTCACATCCTGAACACGAACGTTTTCATTTAGCTTAAGATCGCTAAGATCCATTTCAATATTTTCAGATAAATATTCAGGCAACGTTTTTACTTTTAAGGCTTTCATTTTCACCACTAATTTTCCACCTTCCTTAACGCCGGCCGGAACACCTGTAAATTTTAAAGGAATGTTTACGGTAACTTTTTTATTACCAACGAGCTCCAGGAAATCCACATGAATCAGATCATCGCTTACTTTATCAAACTGGAGGTCTTTCAATACGCATCTGTAAGAATTTCCTTCCACATTAATTTCTGTCAACATAAAATCCGGAGTATACACTACGTTTTTAAAAGCTGATACCGGAGCAGAAAAATTAATCTCTTTTGCACCTCCGTAAATTACAGCTGGCACTTTTTCCTCAGAGCGAAGCTGGCGGGTGGCTGATTTGCCAAAATCGGTCCTGATTTGTCCTTCGATTGTAATTGTTTTCATTTTAATAATTTTATTTTTTTT
>JAICYZ010000360.1 GCA_025933935.1 Chitinophagaceae bacterium | reverse complement strand
AGGCGTAAATGTTAGTGTAGGTACAGATAATGTGATCACTGTAAAAGGCCCAAAAGGTGAATTGAGACAAGCGATCGACCCCGATATTAAGGTAGAAGTAAAGGATGATAAAATCGTCTTCGTTCGCCCTACCGACCAGATCAGGCACAAGGCGATGCATGGATTGTACCGCGCCCTGGTACAAAATATGGTAACCGGCGTTACTGATGGCTATACAAAAACTCTAGAATTAGTCGGCGTGGGTTACAAAGCATCTAACCAGGGAAATTTGCTGGATCTTTCTTTAGGCTATTCTCACAATATTATTGTGGAAATTCCAAAAGAACTTACCGTAGCAACGGCGCAGGAAAAAGGTAAAAATCCAAAAGTGATTCTAACAAGCGTAGACAAACAATTGCTTGGTGCGGTAGCAGCAAAGATCCGCAGTTTACGTAAACCAGAACCTTATAAAGGAAAAGGTGTGAAGTTTGAAGGTGAAGTATTAAGGAGAAAAGCAGGTAAGTCAGCAGGTAAATAAAGTTGAAAGTTCAAGGTTGAAAGTTGATTGCCAGTAAACAAACAAATAAGCAAATTTTTTATTCAGATTTATCTGAAGATTTAATAAAAATTTCCGGCAGTATCGGAATATAAAATAGAATAAAATGAACTCAAAAGTAAGCTCACGTCAAAAAATAAGATACCGCATCCGCAAAAAGATTAGCGGTAGCGCTACTAAACCACGCCTCAGTGTTTTTAGAAGTAATAAAGATATTTATGTTCAATTGATTGATGATGCTAATGGAACTACGATCGCTTCAGCTTCTTCCCGTCAGAAAGATATAGCTTCACAAAAGGGAAATAAAGTTGCGATGAGCAAGATGGTTGGTGAAGCAATTGCCAAAAAATCACAGGAATTAGGAATTAAAGACGTGGTTTTTGACAGAAGCGGATATTTATATCATGGTCGCATTAAAGCAGTCGCCGATGGAGCAAGAGAAGGCGGTTTGATATTTTAATAAAAATAAAAAAATTATAAACAGGTATAATGTTGAAATCAAATACACAGAAAGTAAAAGGCGGCGAGCTTGAATTAAAAGAGAAAGTTGTATCCATCAATCGTGTGGTAAAAACTACGAAAGGCGGACGGGCATTTAGTTTTTCTGCGATTGTAGTTGTGGGAAACGAAAATGGTGTAGTAGGACACGGTTTGGGAAAAGCCAAAGAAGTTCAGGAAGCTATTTTGAAAGGGATAGATGATGCGAAAAAGAACCTCATCAGAATTCCACTTTTTCACGGTACTATTCCCCATGAGCAATGGACAAAAGACGGTGCTGCCAAAGTACTGATTAAACCAGCAGCTGCCGGTACCGGTGTTATCGCCGGAGGAAGCATGAGAGCTGTGTTGGAAAGTGCAGGAATTACAGATGTTTTGGCAAAAAATCTTGGTTCTGCCAATCCTCATAATGTGGTAAAAGCAACTGTAAAGGCGTTATCTCTTTTAAGAGAGCCAACTTCAGTTGCAAAGACAAGAAATATTTCTTTAAAGAAAGTTTTTAACGGATAAAGACGTAAGTAGAAAGTGGCTACTAACATCTTACTACTCAAATAATTGACATGAAAAAGATTAAAATTACACAGGTTAAAAGTGGTATTGACCGTTCAGAGCGTCAAAAACTTACCTTAAAGGCTTTAGGGCTGAATAAATTGAATGCTTCAAAAGAAGTGGAAGCAACACCTCAGATCCTGGGCATGGTAAACAAAGTAAATCATCTGGTAAAAGTAGAAGAACTGGCATAACCGGTTTTTCTTTTTTTATTTATAATAATCATTTAAAAGCGAGCTCCTGTACAGGGGCGTTAAGTCTAAAAACAGTACAATGCAATTACAAAATTTAAGGCCGGCAAAAGGCGCAATTCACAAAGAAAAAAGATTAGGTCGCGGAGAAGCTTCCGGTAAAGGTGGAACTTCTACCAAGGGTAATAAAGGCGGACAAAGCCGCGCAGGTTATAAAATTAAAATGGCTCATGAAGGCGGCCAGATGCCGATCCAGAGAAGGCTTCCCAAACGTGGTTTTAAGAATAACAACCGTATCGAATATAAAGTATTTAATCTCGGGCAGATAGACCAGTTGATTGAGAAACACGAGATTAAAGAATTTAACCTCGAAAACCTTTACATCAATAACTTGATCAGTCAGAATGATAAAGTGAAGATTCTGGGAAATGGAGTGTTAAAAGCAAAAATTCCTTTTAAAGTGAATGCAGTAAGTGAAAAGGCAAAAGGTGCTATTGAAGCTGCCGGAGGTTCTGTAGAAATAGTAAAATAATTTATTGATATTTGCAGACTGAAATACTGATTGCAAATAATTAAATCTTGAAAATTCTGTGAAGAAATTCATCACAACACTAAAAAATATCTGGACGATTGAAGAATTAAGGACCAAAATCCTGGTTACTTTGGCACTGATTCTAGTCTACAGGGTAGGTTCTTTTATCGTTCTTCCGGGAATAGATCCAAACAAACTGTCTTCACTTAGAAATAGCGCCCAAGGCGGTATGCTGGGTTTATTAGATGCCTTTGTGGGTGGAGCTTTCGCAAAAGCTTCAATTTTTGCATTGGGGATCATGCCTTACATCTCTGCATCTATTTTTATGCAATTGGTAACGGTTCTGGTACCTCAAATTTCGAAGATCCAAAAAGAAGGTGAAAGCGGCCAGAAGAAAATTAACCAGTGGACCCGTTATCTTACCGTTATTGTTACCGCATTCCAGGCAGCAGCATATATTGGTTTCCTCGAGTCATCCAGCCAGGGTGCTTTGCTTGAAGCATTTAAACCTTATTTCTGGGTTTCTACTGTGTTTCTACTGACAGCAGGTACCATGTTTGTGATGTGGCTTGGAGAAAAAATCACGGATAAAGGATTGGGAAATGGTACTTCATTGATCATTATGATTGGAATTTTGGCGCGACTTCCACAATCTTTCATGCAGGAGTTTTCTGCAAAACAGACACATGGTGGTGGTGGCTTATTAATATTTTTGATTGAAATCGCAGCATTCATTGCCGTGATCCTTGGATTGATTGTGCTGGTTCAAGGTGTAAGAAAGGTGCCGGTAAATTATGCTAAACAAATTGTTGGTAACAGGCAATTTGGTGGAGCAAGACAATTCCTTCCTTTGAAAGTAAATGCAGCAGGTGTAATGCCGATCATCTTTGCCCAGGCAATTATGTTTTTACCAACAATTTTTGCTGGTTTTCAAACAACTGGAAAAAATTGGGCTTCCTATTTTACAGATCCAACCAATGGTGTTTATATGATCGTTTATGGATTGATGACCATTGGATTTACATTTGTTTATACATCCCTTATTTT
>JAICYZ010000242.1 GCA_025933935.1 Chitinophagaceae bacterium | reverse complement strand
AATCATGAAATTGCCAAAAAACAAATGCGTGGCTTTGGCGGAATGATGAGTTTTACCTTGAAAGATGACAGCTTGGAAGCGGCAAAAAAAGTACTTTCTTCTACCAAACTTTTTTCTCTTGCAGAAAGTCTCGGTGGAGTGGAAAGCCTTATTGGCCATCCTGCTTCAATGACTCACGCAAGCATTCCGCGCGAAGAAAGATTAAAAAACGGATTGGTAGATTCTTTGATCAGATTGAGTGTGGGAATTGAAGATGCGGACGATTTGATTGAAGATTTGGAACACGCGATAGGATAAGGTTTCGATTTTAATCTGTAATTTTAAAAAGCATTTAATGTTATTTTTCAATATAATTAAAAATTAAAATTATGGCATACGATAAAGAAGAGCTTTTAAATTTACCGATAAAAGAGAAGTTAGATCTTGTAGAAGCTTTGTGGGATAGTATTGAAGAAGGGTACCTGAAAGACAACTCCATTGAAACTGTTGGAAAAGAATTAGATCGAAGAGTAAAATATATCGATGATTTTCCTGAGACGCTTACCCCCTGGGAAAAAGTAAAAGAGAAATTGAAATGATTTATACCGTATTGTTTGGTACTGAAGCGGAAAAGGAAGTAATCACTGCTTATTGCTGGTATCAAAAATATAGTTTGCAATTAGCTGAAAGATTTAAGGAGTGTTTGGACTTGAGAATTGAAGGCTTAAAAATAAATCCATTAACCCCGTCATTCGTTTTGAAAAATTACCGTTCGACAAAAATCCTCCTCTTCCCTTATAATATAATTTTTAAAGTAGAAGGGACTGAAATTCACATAATAGCTGTTTTTCATTCTTCAAGAAACCCTGACACGTGGAAAGGAAGAATCTAAACGATCTCAAAAAATTTCTCGACAAAAAAGTAGTCCAGTTTAATAATCGGGATTTCATAAAGGATGATCCTGTTTGCATTCCGCATTTATTTTCTAAAAAACAGGACATAGAAATTGCCGGATTTTTTGCAGCAACATTCGCCTGGGGAATCCGAAAAACGATCATCAATAAATCCAAATTGCTATTCCAATTAATGGATCATGCGCCTTATGATTTTTGCTTGAATCACACCGATCAGGATTTAAAAAAGCTTGAAAAATTTTGCCACAGAACCTTTAACGACACAGATCTTTTGTATTTCGTCTCTTTTTTCAAATTTCATTATTCAAAAAACAAATCACTCGAATCCGCTTTTTTCAACAATATAACAATACGGCCACACGACAATTCTGATATAATTGAAAGGGCATTAAATTACTTCAATGAATACTTTTTTTCTTTAGAAGATGTTCCTGGCAGAACAAAAAAACATATTGCTTCTCCGGCAAAAAATTCAAGTTGCAAAAGATTAAACATGTACCTGAGATGGATGGTTCGCAATGATAACAAAGGAGTTGATTTTGGAATCTGGAAAAAAATCACTCCCGCACAATTGATTTGTCCTGTAGATGTGCATGTGGCAAGAGTTTCAAGGCAATTTGGTTTATTAAAAAGAAAGCCGGTTGACTGGCTGGCGGCGGTAGAATTGACGGAAGAATTAAAAGGGTTTGATCCGCAAGACCCGGTTAAATATGATTTCGCTTTATTTGGATTGGGTATACTCGAAAAATATTAAATAAAGTGATACCAGGAATTGGTTATTTCTGTTACAGCAAAAGAGCAAATAATCCGATTTTTAATTCCTCAATTTATCTAATTCATTTGGAAATTTGCATTGTTGTGCAACTCTGCATCAGCCTGTAATTTTAATTGCCATTTCCAGGCGGTTCCCATCATTTGATCCAATGAATATTGTGGATCCCAATGTAATTTTTCTTTTGCCAAAGAATTATTTGCATAAATAGCAACAATATCGCCCGGGCGGCGCGGTCCTATTTTATAATTCAATTTCAAATTGCTTACTTTTTCAAAAGCATGAATGGCTTCTAATACTGAAACCCCATTGCCGGTTCCTAAATTATATATTTCACAGGGCTGCACATTCTTATTTTCAATTAAATGTTGCAAAGCGAGCGTATGGGCGTTGGCAATGTCACAAACATGCACATAATCGCGAATGCAGGAGCCGTCCCTCGTATCGTAATCATCCCCGTAAACAATCAATTCTTTTATTTTTCCGACAGCGGTTTGTGTGATGGCCGGCACAAGGTTTTCCGGCTTTCCCAGCGGCAATTCGCCTATCAGCGCAGATGGATGAGCACCCACCGGGTTAAAATATCTCAGTAGAATACTTTGCAGGCCGCCGGTTTTTGTAACGTCTCTTACAATTTCTTCGCCCATCTGTTTGGTAGCGCCATAAGGTGACTCTGCAGGTTTTATCGGGGATTCTTCAGTTACAGGAATTTTATCAGGGCTTCCATAAACGGTACAGGATGATGAAAAAATAAAATGAGGAACCTCAAATTCCTTTGCACATTTCAGGACATTAATCAGAGAAATTAAATTGTTTTCAAAATACATCAAAGGTTTGTTTACCGACTCTCCGACCGCTTTATAGGCGGCAAAATGAATGATGCCTTTAATATCCGTATTTTCCTGGAAAACAGCATAAGTGTCATCAAAATTCGTCAAGTCAACTTTGTAATTTTTTACAGCAACACCGGTAATTTCTTTGATGCCAGTTAGCAGGGCAGTTGTGGAACGGGAATTATCATCAATTGATATTGGATTAAATCCATTTTCTATCAGGTCAACAATTGTATGAGCGCCGATGTAGCCGCACCCGCCGGTAACTAAAATTTTATTCATGCTACAAAGTAATAGAAAATTACTTAGAAAAGAATTAGCAACATTTTTTAGCTAAGAAGATGAACAATATAATATACAACCGCTGCTACAAGGGCACTAACGGGCACTGTCAGAACCCACGCCCAAACGAGATTAACGGTAACTCCCCAACGTACAGCTGACAAGCGCTTGGTAGCGCCCACACCGACAATAGCGCCGGTGAGGGTATGAGTTGTACTGACTGGAATGCCAAAAAATATGGTGAGGAATATGGTGAAAGCGCCGGCCGTTTCTGCACAAAACCCTTCCAGCGGATTAACTTTGGTAATTCGTGTTCCCATCGTTTTTACAATACGCCATCCGCCCGACATGGTTCCTAATGCAATAGCAGAATAACACGCCAGTGGGAGCCATTCAGGCATTGCCATTTCTTCAATCGAAACCGTTGCGCCGTGAACGCTTTTTTCATAAAACCAGATGGCTGTTAAAATTAAACCCATCGTTTTTTGAGAGTCGCCGCCGCCGTGTGCAAGACTGAGCGAAGCAGAGGAAAGCAATTGAAGACTTCGAAACCATTTCTCTGCCCTTGCAGGCCTTGATTTTTTGGCAATATTTACAGTAATAACGGTAATCACAAAACCTAACAATAAACCAATAACGGGTGCCAGGATCATAAAGATTAATGCAATAAAAACGGGATGAGTGTTTACGCCCGCTAATCCGCCTGCAGCCAGCGCTGCACCGGCCAACCCACCAATCAAGGTGTGCGAAGAACTCGATGGAATACCATAATACCATGTGAAAATATTCCAGCTGATGGCCGCAATCGTTGCTGCAATAATGGTTTTGAAATTGATAATATTTTCAGACATGATATTGGCGATGGTGCCTGCTACTTTATGCTCCCTGAAAACAAAAAATGCAATGAAATTAAATGCTGCGGCCCATAAAACCGCCTGGAAAGGAGTAAGTACTTTTGTGGAAACAATCGTTGCTATCGAGTTTGCGGCGTCATGGAAACCATTGATATAATCGAAAATCAGCGCAAGAACAATAATGACGATCAGGAAAACAAACATAATTTACTTTTTGGAGGGCAGAAGCTATAAAGCTAAAAGCGAAAGCAGATGCATTAAGCATTACTGTTACGCTTCTGCATTAAGCGTACTTAATAATGATTGATTCAATAACGTTGGCAGCATCTTCACATTTGTCAGTCACGATCTCCATTACCTGGTAAATCTCTCTTTTTTTGATCACTTCTTTTGCGTCAGGCTCGTGTTCAAAAAGTTGCTCAATGCTGTAATCAAATGCGTCGTCAGCCTGGTTTTCAATGCTATTGATCGCAACCATCGCGTCAGTGATCTTGCGAAGATTTTTCATGTCCCTTAATTCAATAACGGCTTTGCGCACTTCAGTACAACTGTTCAAAATCAAATCGGCCATTTTATGAAAAGTAACATCGTCTGGTTTTACTTTATAGAAATTAATTTTTTTAGCGGCAGAATAGATGTAATCACAAATATCATCCAAAGCAGTAGCCAGGTAATGAATGTCTTCACGATCGAATGGAGTGATAAAATTTCTTCCAAGTTCTGTAAAAATTCTGTGAGTATGGTCGTCGTTTACGTGCTCTAAGTCTTCGATTTGCTTTATTAGGATTTCTCTTTTATCGAAATCTTTTTCATGAACCACTTCTTTCAGTTTTTCAGCCATCTGAACAACCGTTTCAGAAACACTTTCAAACAATTGAAAAAACACCTTGTCTTTGGGGAGAAAAAATTTTAAAATAGAATTTGCCGCCATATTTAGAATTTTTGCAAAAGTAAAATACAATTAACTCAGAAACGCTGTCTCAACGGTTGGTAATAATTTCTTAACATTGAAAAACACGAAAGTTGGAAGTAATTCATTAACCATGAACGTTCTTTTATAAGCGTTTGGTCTCGCTACACCTTTACATAAATTTTTCTCTTATTCAACCACCAGCCGATACTCCAGCAGATCAGCATATAAAATATAGCAAACAGGAATGAACCAAAAGAACCGGGAGAAATTACCTGGAAAACGGTGCTGTTTATATAACTAAATAAACTCTCGTCTGGCCCCACACGCACCATAAAAAGCACTACCACCAAAAGTTCAGAAAGGACATAAATGAACAAAGGATTCCGGCCGAATATTTGAAAAAATCCTGACCAGCGAAAGACATTCCAGTTCCTCATTTCCAATATATAAATCAGTGCAGAAATAATGATCAGATCGAGACCGGTGGTGACCAGAACAAATGAACTGCTCCACAATTTTTTATTGATCGGAAAAACAATATTCCAGCATAAAGCAATGAAAATAAATAAAGCGCCAACAAGCATCAGTTTCGAGAGGCATTCGAAAGTTTTGCCCTTTTCCTGGATAAATTTTCCGGCAAAAAAACCAATCACCACATTTACAATTGCCGGCAACGTGCCCAACCATCCTTCGGGGTCAAAAGGGATTCCTTCGCCGTGATACAAGTGATTATTTCCCATTAAAAATTTATCCAGGTAAAGCCCTGCGTTTCCTGACATACTCAGCGGTTGAGAAGGATTTCCAAAAACAAGCAGCAAAATCCAATATCCAACCAATAATAGTACACTTACAACCATTACTTTTCGGGCAGATAAATAATGAACCAGTAAAGAGCCAAAAAAATAACAAAGTGCAATGCGCTGAAGAACACCCATAATCCTGGTGTTTGCAATTGGCGCGCCAATAATTTCGCCTGCATTATTCAGACGGAAAAATGGGAACCAATACATCAAATAGCCGATCAAAAAAATTAAAATCGTGCGTTTCACAACCTTTGTAAGAAACGCGGCATTTCCGATCTGGCTGTATTTTTTAAAGGAAAAACTCATCGCGTTTCCAACGGCAAATAAGAAAGAAGGAAACACGAGGTCTGTAGGTGTAAATCCATGCCAGGTAGCATGTTCAAGGGGAGGATAAGGAATGGCACCGCTTCCGGGAGTATTTACAATGATCATAAAACAAATGGTCATTCCCCTGAAAACATCCAAGGCTAAAAAGCGTTCTTTT
>JAICYZ010000235.1 GCA_025933935.1 Chitinophagaceae bacterium | reverse complement strand
TTTTCCATCTTTTACTATTAATGCAACGACACCGGGAACCCAACCACGCTTCACATAACCATTGATAAGCGTGTCGATATTCGCAAGCCTTCCATAATCTATTGCAGCATGATGCACACCCGTACTTTCAATAACGGTTTGGGCATTAAGTGAAAGAAAATGAAAAGGAATGATGAGCGCAGAAAGAATCTTATAAAATAGATTCATAATAAATTTTTTATTGAATATACAACAGAATAGAAAATTGATTGCAGTTTTCTTCCTCTATCATTTTGTCAAAAAGACTGTGACAGCCATACAGCTAAAAATGCTTTTTCCTTTACTGGAAGTGATTTCAACTTTTTGCGAATATTTTATTCCTCCTTCAAACACGAAGTTATTGGTCGTTAAGTGATGGCATTTCTTTCCTATTGATTTTTCTTTTTTTCTAAATCTTTTTTCAGGTCACTGAGCAGATAATTAATCTGCCTGCTCACCACATGCCCATGAGAGTACGAAATTGTCCTTATCTCTGACGCTCCTTTTGGAATATCCAATGGAACTCGCGAATACTTTGCATAAAAATTATCCGGATCGGTTCCATCAAAAGTATAATAAATAGAAAGGCCCGGCATTTCAGTAGTTAATTCTATTTTCATTGAATCATCTTCTGCCTTCACTGCAGTGACAATCGGGTCGTACATACTTCTTGAATACTTAACGGAATCTGCATCCAGGTATTTAAAATGTTGTTCAACACGACGTGCAAAATCATTCCAGTTGCGCGAAGATTTTGGCGACCACAAAACTTCTGAGATGGCCATTGCTCTGGGCCAGGTCATATATTCCAGGTGACGATAATTAGGAATTCTTTCTGTCCATGTACTTGCCTGTCCTCCTAAAATATATTTAGGGTCAACTCCATCCGGAACCGGTTCAAACTGGTAGCAAGTAGTCAAACGCAAAAGCCCCGGACCAAATGGTTCTACTGACGGATCGCCTTGTTTACGGCTCAGGTAAGTTTCCAAAATTGGTGTCATGATCACTTCATGTCCTTGCTTCGCCGCTTCTATTCCTCCTTTCATTCCGCGCCAGCTCATAACCACCGCTTCCGGCGCCAAACCTCCTTCTACAATTTCGTCCCAACCAATCATTTTTTTACCTTTTGAAATGATCAGTTTCTCGAGTTTTTTTTCAAAATAACTTTGCAATTCTGCAGGCTTTGTAATTCCTTCTTTTTGCATCAAAGCCACATCTTTCGGATCTTTCATCCAAAAGCTCCTGTTGGCTTCATCGCCACCGGTATGGATATATTCATACGGAAAAAGTTCCGCCACTTGTGTAAATATTTTATCTAAAATAAGCCAGGTAGAATCATTGGCGACACAAAGAACATCATCGATGTCCGGGGGCGAATATTGTGGTGTTAC
This sequence comes from Chitinophagaceae bacterium, assembly GCA_025933935.1. GTDB lineage: Bacteria > Bacteroidota > Bacteroidia > Chitinophagales > Chitinophagaceae > Ginsengibacter. The sequence continues at coordinate 4,641 of JAICYZ010000235.1, read as the reverse complement.
CGCATACTTTTCCTGCGTACAGGAAAGATTCGGATAAGAAGCAATGAGTGCGAGGCTGTGAGCCGGCACATCAATTTCGGGTAAGATATCTATGAAACGTTGCTTTGCATAATTTACAATTTCCCGGATATCATCTTGCGTATAATAACCGCCATCCGTAGCTTGTTCATCCGGCTGTGGTTCCTGGAAAGTTCCGTAACGTCCGGTTCGCGGCACTCGCCATGCACCAACTTTTGTCAGTTCCGGCAATCCTTTAATTTCTATGCGCCAGCCCTGGTCATCCGTAAGGTGCCAATGGAATACATTGAATTTGTATTTGGCCATTTCATCGATGTATTTCTTGATAAAGTCTTTTGTGAAGAAATGGCGGCTCACATCCAACATCATTCCGCGATAGCCAAAGCGTGGGTAATCGGTGATGTTCAGGCAGGGAATGTGAAACCGATTAATTTTCGTTTGTACATCGCCGTTATACTTTGGAGGTAAAAGCTGCATTAGTGTTTGAATTCCGTAAAAAAGGCCTTTTGATGTATTAGCTGATAACACTACTTTTTGCGCAGTTACCCGTAATGTATAGCCTTCGTCACCAATCAATTTATTTGCGCTCTTATTGATGGAAAGTGAAATAAAGGATTTAGCAGAAAGATTTTTTTCTCTGTTATTTTTTATGGAAAAACCATAGTTTTCATGAAGTAATTCTGAGAGAAAAGAACTGACATCGGTTGCATTTTTACCGGCTGAAATAATGGCCGTTTCCGGTTTCAGAATAAAATATCCTTTTTGTAAAGTAAAAGATACGGGTCTTGGTATGATAAAAACAGAATCACCGATTCCACGCGTTTGAGAATATCCGTAACTGATAGCAAAACTGGTAACAAGTAATATAACAAATTTTTTCATGCGCAATGCTGTTTAAATATGATCCTTAACTTTCTTCGTTTGAATTTGCAATTTCGATTTTATTGAACGTTGAATTGAATGAGTGATTCTTTTGAAAACCATTTTTTTAATTTCTAAATTAAGTTCACTGCGAATTAATATTAAATGATTTTTGTGAAAGTATATACCTCATTTACTTCTACATAAACTTTTTTCTCCCGTTTGATTAATGATAAATGTTCATTTAGATGAAACACATCTGAAGCCCAGGTTTTGCAACCCGCTGTCTTCAGAACTCATCATTCTCGATGTTACCCGGTACCCTTTACAATAAGATGGATTACACATAAATGAACCGCCCCTGATTACTTTTACCGGAACAGTCGGCTGCATCGGGTCGTTACTTTTTACAGGTCCCTCAACATTGGCTGCAACTTCATCAGCCAGGGATCTATAATAATCAGCGCTGTACCAGTCGCTGCACCATTCCCAAACATTACCGGCCATGTCATAAAGGCCAAATCCATTTGGCGCAAAGGACATGACAGGCGCTGTACCATAATAGCCGTCCCAATCGGTATTTTTATTCGGAAAATTTCCCTGCCATGTATTTGCTTTCGGCTTTCCGGATTCCGGATCTTCGTTTCCCCACGGATATTTTTTCAGGGATAAACCCCCGCGTGCTGCATATTCCCATTCGGCTTCTGTCGGCAACCGTTTCCCTGCCCATTTGCAAAACGCTTGTGCATCATACCACGAAACATTCACCACCGGGAAGTTATCTTTTCCTTTGATCGTACTGCCCGGCCCCGTCGGATGATGCCAGTCGGCGCCACGAACCCATTTCCACCATTGCCCGGGATCGTCTAACGGCACGCTATATGAAGGCGGCGAGAAAACCAACGCTCCCGGCGCCAGCATGCTGTCTGGCGGCTTAGGTGTTCCTGGCGGAAGCTGTTTTTTCATTTCATTCCAATCCGGCTTTTGTTCAGCAGTTGTAACATAACCGGTGCTTTCGACGAATTTTCTGAATTGCGCATTGGTCACCTCATGCTTATCCATCCAAAATCCATCAAGCTTTACCTGATGAGCCGGATATTCATCTGCCCTTCCTTCCTGATCGGTAGCACCCATCGTAAATGTTGCGGCCGGCAGCCAAACCATATCTTCATGAGAAAGCTTTCCTTCATGACTGATTGTGTCGGTAGTGACTGACGCAATCAGCATCGACGCCTTCGAAGACGGAGAGCAATAAGCGGTGCTTTCTTTCAGCGGAATTGCTGAAGAAGACAATGAATTAGTAGTTTTATTGTCAGATGCATTTGGATGGCATGAATAGAAAACAGTGAACAACAATGCCGGAAACCATATCCTTTTCATGCGCTTTGTTTGATTATAAGCAAATTTAACTGTTTACGCTTACGACGGTTGCAGAGGCAAAAAGCAAAATCTAATGTATTTATTTGTTGACTGTAACTCATATACAACGCCGCCAATAAGTTATAAAGCCGGAAAAACATAAAAACCGGTTAGAATTGCAAGACATTCAAATGCCTGTCAACCAACATTCCATCTATTGGTTTAAGATTGAAATTTAATTTATGCTTTGCTTTGAATTTTATTATGAACAAATCCATTGTACCGTTCAATGTCTTTTTATCACCGACATTTACAAAGGTTGGATACAACGCCTTTTGCCCGTTTGTATGCAGCCTGTCGTTTGTCATATTCTCCATCGATTCAACATTGACCGGAGTGATGCCTTCAAATTCAAAATCCTGCTCATTGTAAGGAAGTGCGAAGCTCAACGCGTTAACAGAATTAAGATCAATACCTTTCACTTTTATTTCAACCGTTTCTCCTTTCTCATAATTTTTTTTGTCTGTACTTATTTCTATCTTTCCTGCAAGACTGTCTTTTTCATTTGCATTCACACCGCCTTCAAGTCGGGTGGCAACATTAGAAATATCATAAGCATCGATTAATCCGTTATTGTTCACATCCCCTTTACTAATATAGCCTTCGAAATCGCCATCACCTTTTCTCAGCCCGGTGTAATTGATATAAGAAGTAAGGTCGTTGCGATCCAGACGGTGATCGTTATTGATATCGCCGGGAAGAATACTTTCGGTTCCTGGAACTTTAAACACATACAACTCACGCCCTGAACCGTATCCACCGACCGCATCACTAACGGTTATTTTTATGTAGCGCGCTGAAGGATGATTTTGGAAAATGAATTCTTTCATTTCTCCGGTTCTCGCCCAGTGAAACGAATCGGCTTCATTCCAGTGAATTTTATCGGCACTATAAAATATTTTTCCTTTCAGCCAGGTGCCGTTGCCCCTGCCGCGTGGCAGATATTCAATTTTATGCAACTGGTTCACTGACATGAGATCCATTACTAAGTCAAAAGGCACTGCCTTTTGATTCCATTTAGTATGCCAAAGGTCGTTTTCATCAAAATCAAAGAAATTAGGAAGCTCAGTCCCTTCTTCGGACTGCACACTCGATTCGGCAACGATTCCTTTTATCGTAAATTTGAGCGGATTCGGTTTTGTTTTTGCGGAAAATGTTTTCCATGAGGAACTGCCGGATTTATTCACTGAGCGAATTTTGAAAGAATAATTTGTTTCCGGATGCAGGTCTTCAAATAATAAACTGGTGTCTTTAATATCGGTATATTGCTGGTCATTAAACTCAATTTCGTAATAATCAGCATTGGCTACTTTGCTCCATGAAGGGTTTAGAGAAAATGCCCCTTTGGCTGAATCCGCTACATGAACGTTTGACGGCGCAGTCAATGGACCAGTTGATTTTACCAGATGTGGTATAGAAGAAAAGCGAAATCCATTTACCGTTACTGTTACCGGATTAGCAGTGATGTCTGTTTCTTCAATCTTTATAAGTACCTGCGGATTTTTTCTGATTACCACTTTTTCAAATTCACTTCCTTTGGTAGCAAACCGGTTTAAATCAGGAGCGGCGTCATAGAAATAAACGTTGATGCCTTTTGAAAAATCATCTTTCGAGGAGACCTTTGTTAGTTTTAAAGTACGGTTGCCAACTTTCGCAGTTACTGACGTTGGTGCTTGCGTTACATTGATAACAAATTCTGTGGTTTTATTTTTTACAAAGCCGTTGAAGCTTCCTTTTGCAGGATGCACGGTGATGACCGCCTGGTTGTTGGCAACTGAAGATTCAATCAGCGTTGTTACGCCTTTCCCGTTTTTGTAAGCCTGTGTAAAACCGTCGTCGTTATATTGAGTGAAAGATGATCTTCCTTCCGGGTACACCTGGTAAATCCTTAAACTTTTGTCAATTTCCGACACGTGATTATTCGGATTGGCCATTGGGATAATGGCGCCGCTCTTTACAAACAGCGGCAATTTCCAAATGGGTGCATCAAAATCATTAATGATGTTGCCACCTTCGTAAACTTCCCCTGAAAAATAATCTATCCATTTTCCTCTCGGCAAATAAATTCCGTTTCGGATATCATTTCCCTTAATATCCGCTTTGGTAGATTTATAGATTGGTGCCACCAGAAAATATGGGCCATACATAAATTGATATTGGGTAGCCTTTCCATGTGTATAATCGTTTGGATATTCTAAAAACATTGCCCGCATCATCGGCAAAGCATTTGTCGCTTCTTTGGCGATGCTGTACGTATACGGTATTAATTGCGATTTCAGTTTCAGGTAAGTGCGGTTTATCGAAGTAGCAGGTTCGCCGAGTGCGAAAGGATATTTTTCATTT
>JAICYZ010000387.1 GCA_025933935.1 Chitinophagaceae bacterium | reverse complement strand
TAAAGCGAAGCTATCCAACGATGTTTTATTACTGGACAATTTTTAAACATGTTTGATGATATGATAAGAGCCGTATGAAGTGAGAGCTTCACGTACGGTTCCGTGAGAGGCTTGGGCTGAAATGCCCTTGCCTACTCGACAATGAGGCGTTGGGAAAGCGCGAGGGTTTCTTGTGCTGTGTAAAGCATCAGGAATGATTTTTTATTGTGAATAATCAAAGTGAGTTGTATATTACTCTAATATGACACAAGAACTCCAAGCTGAAGCCACGCCTCATTCTTGCGCTAACATGGGTGCCGGTGACTGAATACCGGATCACCGTAAAGAGCGAATTAAACAATGTTTACAGAAAAGTTTATGTAGGTGCAAACAGTGCTTCCAATTTATTAGAGTGGTTAGAATTCTTTTTTGATCCTGCAGCCTCTTCAAGCGGTTCATATGAAAGTGGTTTCCAAGCACCGACCGATTCTCCCTTTTACATGGGGCAGAGCACCGAAAGAGCTTAGCAATTGCGTTGATGAGCATTAATAGGAATACCGCAGACAATCACCTTTAAAAGAATTATCTGATTTATTTAGAAAACAATTTCTATTACTGACTGCCTCCCTGGAAAGGGCAGGCAATTTTTTTAATAATTAAATAAATTTTAATTTTTTAGCCACGATTTTGGTAAAGTTGAATCGCCGCTGCATTCCAGCCACCATTCACCTCCGCATTGATTGGCAGTGCTGCGCCTTTAAAAAAGTTTTGCTAAAAAGAAGATGATTAAAAGCGTCTGGATATTTTGATTCATTTTGCTAATCTATAAAATAACAGAACAGCCGCAATCTCACCTATCTTACGATTTTACCTGGGTCAATCACCTTTCCCTTATTTATGACAAGGCCTATATGCATAATATTATCGAGATTCTCAACCGGGTTGCTGTTCAATAAAACAAGATCAGCTTTTTTACCGACAGCAACACTGCCCAAGCTTTCCTGTTTGTCCAATATTTTTGTTGGGTTGATCGTAGCTGATTGAATAATTTGCCAGTTACTTAACCCGCTTTGCTTCATCGCTTTTAATTCATCAAATAATGAGGAAGCATGCTGCGTTCCTATGTTTCCTGCATCTGTTCCTGCCACAATGGTAATGCCGCCGTCAATCATTTTTTTAAGATTCACCATTCTTACAGAATCCTCGTGAGCTAACCGATCCAGGACTACCGGCATGTTGAATCTCTTTTTGTATAAAGCTGCCAAAGCAGAGTCCGGCAGATTTTTCAGATCCTGAATGGAAGCCAGTTGCTGCGGATTTGAAATGGCTACATCGTAAGGAGAGTAATTCATGTTTTGTCCAAATGTTTTTAAATAACCATCTTCAACAATCAACGTCGGGCAATCAATTACGTTTCTGGATTTTAATAGTTTGATAAAATCATCAGATACAATTTCATCATCTACTCCATGAACCAAATAATCACAGCCACTTTCCACTGCAAGCTGGGCAGTAACTCTTTGTGTCGCATGAACAGCCACTTTCAAATGATGTTTATGGGCTTCGTCAATAATCGCTTTAACAATGGGCTGAAATTCTCTTGCACTTGCTTCAACACTATCTTTATTTGGACTAACTATATACCAAATCTTTATAAAATCAGGATGATATGGCAATTCGGACCGCACACCTTTTATGCCATCTTCCGGTGTTTTTACCAAAATAAAAGGTTCTTCATTTTTTAGGTTCTTAAAAACCGTGGGTTCATAAGAAGTAAGCAGCGGCCCTGTCATAAAAATTTCCGGGGCATACGCTTTATTTTCAAATGAATCTCTTTGCTGCAAAAAATGAAAATTGCTTCCTACATCTATGACCGAAGTAATACCGGCTTTTACATAACGCCGCAAAAAATCTTCCATATGATTATGAACCCAGTCTATTTCCTTTTGATAAGGATGATATTTCCGAAGGTCAATTGCATCGGGTCTTGTATATAAACCCCCACTCTGAAAAAAATGTACGTGTGCGTCGGTCAATCCCGGCATCAGGTATTTTCCTTTACCATCAATAACGGTAGCGCCGGAAGGAATTTTTATTTTATCTGAAGATTGAATATTTGAGATAATGCTGTTCTTGATCTCTACCGTTTGTGCAGGAACGAGTTTCTGATTTATTACGTCTACAATCGTTACGTTCGAGATATAAGTCTGGCAAAATGCAGATAACGCGAAGCAGTTAACCAGGAACAGAAGAGTGAGCTTTAATTTTATCATAACGGCGTGTGTTGAAGAGTGAAGAAAATTTTAAAGCATCAATTTACGAATATTTGTAACGGAATCCATTTTCTAATTGCTGAGTATTTGGGAAAATACTGATAGGCTTAAAGTGAAAAAAGTTATTCAGAACGCTAAACTTCGAGCCAAAATGGTGGCCTCCGCGAGAGCATGCTGATGTTGACCTGGAAGGAATTCGAAAGATAAGGAAGTGCGCTGTTGGCGGGGATGCGAACAGCAGGAGGGAAAATTAATTAAACCAAACCGCATACCCTTTCCTTCTCAGGTCCCAGGCAAGTTTTGCCTCCATCTTTAGTGCTTCTTCCCGGGTCATTTGCTTTAAGTTTATGTGATCGTACAGACTGGGACGCAAATAGGTGCCGTACTTTTCGACGATATTAGCGGAAATCTTATAACCTTTCTTATTTGTATACC
>JAICYZ010000031.1 GCA_025933935.1 Chitinophagaceae bacterium | reverse complement strand
TCTTTATACAACCTGTCGGCTTCTTCCCTGGTGTCGGGATTCAAACTGATGGTAACATTATTGCCTTCTATCAGCTTATGGCCCATGCTTTCCAGCATATCGGTTCCCATCAGTTTTGTGCCATCAAGAATGGGTAATTCCACATGCATTACTTTATTCTTGTCGGCTTCGGAAAGTGGCGGCATCCCATCCTGTTGGGGCATGTCTTTTATTCGCATCAGGGGAGTGGAAAATTCGGATTTAAAAACTTTTTTATACTGGTTAAACGCTTCCTCAGTGTTGCCTATGAAGTTTAAATAAATGGATACGCTTGCCATGGTGATTATATTTTAATGGTGATTATTAATTTGACCGTTTGATAGTTTGATTGTTTGATTGTAAAGCAGCTTTATAATTATGCATCAGGGATTTCGGGTTCCACTAATTTTTCCAGTTTATCTAACGAATCCTGCCATCCCAAATAACACATTTCTACAGGAATGGCTGGTGGAATCCCTTCCTGGGTGATCGTGAGATCGGTGCCACATAAGACTTTCTTAATCCAAACAGAAGTGATCATTTCTCCCGGCAAATTCGGGTCATCAAATTTGTCTGTATATTTTATAAACTCATTCGGTTTTATTTCAAGAACTTCTCCGCCAAATGAATGTTCGTTACCGGTTGAGAAATTGGTAAAGGTCATTTTGTATTGTCCGCCGGCGTTGAAATCAAATTTCTGTGTTGTGCATAAAAATCCATTAGGTGGAATCCATGAAGCATATGCTACCGGATCTGAAAAGGCACGAAATATCTTTTCGGGAGAAGCGGTGAGCACCCTGTGTAGTGTTACGCTGTTGTTTGACATGACTGTTTGTTTTTTAGTGAAATGATTATTTGATTTGTAAGAATAAAGATGAATGTTTTTTAGTTAGCACCCTTTAAGGTTGTTTGCTCCACTCCATCGCGTATTGCCGCTTCAAGTGTGTCCATATCAATGTCCTTAAGTGTTTTGAATCTCATACAATACCCCGTTACAGTTGCCTTGCCTATCGTTTTTCCGTAGGTTTCGGCCAGATACTTTTTCTCACCAATACCGATAATATAAACTGAAATTCCTGTTGTGTTGGCGCTGATTCCAATTTGATAAAACGGTTTGGTTTTCCCGTCTGTATATTTTATAGATTGAAATCCGTATCCAATATTAGGGTTGGAAACTATTTTTCCATTATCGTCTTTGCCGTCCAGGAACCATAGCTTACATTTCGGTAAAACCTGCAGTATGCGCTGGTGCAAATCCTCCATGTCAGCGCGTTTTGCTCCAGGCAGACTGTCGATATATTTTTTGATTTGTTCCTGTGTGCTCATTTTTTATTATGATCTATATGTTTGAAATACCGATACAAAGATGGCTGCCAAATATGAGATTAACGATGTGTGTTATTGACAATAAAAGGGTGTTTTGCGACAGGCTATTTAATTATCTTTACTTCTTAAAAGAATCTTTGGTATCATGAAAAATGTAAGCATTCTTGTGCCTGAATCATCCGTGATGCAGGCCATCGCCGACCCACAGTATCTATTTTCTGCTGTAAATCAGTTTCTCGTTGTATCAGGCAAAAGTCCGTTGTTCCAGGTGCAGTTGGTGGGTGCCAAAAAAGAAGTGAAGCTGAATGAGGGCATGTTTTCGGTTCGCACAGATAGGCAGCTAAACGAGGTACAGAAAACGGACCTCGTTTTTATTCCGGCTTTGTTTGGCGACATGAAGACCGCGGTGGACAAAAACAAGAACCTGGTTCCCTGGATAATGGAACAATATGCAAATGGAGCAGAAGTAGCCTCTCTTTGTGTCGGGGCCTTTTTGCTCGCAGCCACCGGTCTCCTCAATGGAAAGAAATGCTCCACACATTGGGGGTTTCAAAATGAGTTCAGGGAAATGTATCCTGAAGTGCAGGTGGCAGAGGGAAGTATCATCACCGAAGAGCATCGCATTTACTCCAGTGGTGGGGCAAACTCTTACTGGAATTTATTGTTGCACCTGGTAGAAAAATATACCGACAGGCATACGGCAGTTCTTGCCTCTAAATATTTTGCGATTGATATCGACAGGTACAGCCAAACCGCATTTGCCATGTTTAAAGGACAAAAGAATCATTCGGATGCAGCCGTAAAAGAGGCGCAGGAGTTTATCGAAAAAAATTTTGCAGAAAGGATTTTGGTGGATGAACTGGCCTGTAGAGTTGCTGTAGGCAGAAGGAGCTTTGAGCGCCGCTTTAAGCAGGCTACCAATAATACGGTGTTAGAATACATACAACGCATAAAAATGGAAGCTGCGAAACATAATTTTGAAACCAACCGCAAAAACATAAATGAAGTCATGTTTGATGTGGGCTATTCAGACACCAAAGCATTCAGGACCACTTTCAAAAAGGTAACCGGGCTTACGCCGGTTGAGTACCGGAATAAATATAATAAGCAGCCGGTGATGGCGTAAGGCACCAGGCGGCCTCCTTGCATTAACCGGATTGCCTCCATCAATTATTATAATTTACTACTGCCTCATACGCACTCTGCAAAGCCTCCGACAAAAACAGCCCGTTCTACCTTTTTAATTTCAAAAGTTGTGCATCCTCGCATACCCCATTTATTGGGAACCGGGTAAGTCTCTTTACCAATTTCACAAAATAAAGGTGGTTCCTGAACAGTTAACCTCAGTACACAATTTAATGTTGCCATTGCTGCCGCTTACGGTTATACAGCTATTTTATTTTGAACTTTCATTTCAATGGTCTGCCAGGTAATCGCAGCGTAAGAAGCATTATGATCTTCTTTACGAAAGGCCGAAATATTTTTACCCGTATTCAGCGCTCGCCACAGGTTGGTGTTAACCTTAGGGTTTGAAGCGAAGGCCCGGCAACGGCTAAAACTAATGGAATCATCGCTCTTCATATTTTCTGTCTTTGGCGTTTACTTAAAATGGAAGATCAGCAAAGGGGAAAAAACCGGATGACTTCCATTCGGCAAAACACAAATTAATCAAAAGAGGAAATGGAGATATTAATTTGTTTACTGGCACAAGCCTTGTGGTGAAATCAGACATCCGACATCCAAACATTAGATTTTTGATTTAGTTTTAATTAGTCATACGTCTCATTCAATTTTTAAATTGTTTTTTATGATTGAAGTTATTCAAGGCCTGCCCCCTTTCGTTGCCCCCGCTCTTCGTAGAATGTTTAAAATTAAGAAGAGTTGCTGTCCTGAGTTTGTAACTCAGGACATTTATGTTATTTTTAGAAAAAAATAATTATGGCTACAGGCGGTTATACAATAACAGATCAGGGAGCAATGTATTTTGTAAGCTTTGCCGTAGTGGGATGGGTAGATGTTTTTACGAGAAAAGAATACAGAGACGTAGTAATAGAAAGTTTAAAATTTTGCCAGGAAAAAAAAGGCCTGGTGCTTTATGGCTGGTGTATGATGAGCAACCATTTGCATTTAATAATTTCTGCTAAAGAGAATAATGTAAGCGATGTGCTTGGAGATTTTAAGAAGTTTACAAGTAAACAACTTATGAAATCTATTATTGAACATCCGGGAGAAAGCAGAAAAGAGTGGATGATTGAAATTTTTAAAAAAGCTGGAGAACTTAACAGCAGAAACACCTATCATCAATTTTGGCAACAGGATAACCGACCAAAAATAATATATACTCCTAATTTTGCAGCACAGAAATTAGAATATATCCACAATAATCCGGTAGAAGCAGGAATAGTGGGAAAAGCAGAGGAATATATTTACAGTAGTGCAAGAGATTATTTTTATGGAAAGCAATGTGGATTATTGAAAATAGAATTTCTGATATGATTAAGATGTCCTGAGTTGCAAACTCAGAACAGCAGTCACTTTCTATGTTTGGTATTCTAAATCTAAGGACAGCTGGGGGCCTACAACTGGTTCGGCATATTCCGTTGGCACCCTGCTCGTACAGCAAACAGTGGATGAGCGTGGCATAAAATCAATTGTGTTTAAAGATGAACTTGGAAGAACGGTACTATCCAAGCAACAGCTTAGTGCTTCACCGTCCTCAGGCCATTACGGTTGGCTATGCACATATTATGTATATGATGAAATGAATAAACTGCGGATGGTAATTCCTCCGAAAGCGGTCGATGCGCTCAATACGTCTTCAGTTAACTGGAACCTTTCCGGGAATCCATCGATAAGCGGAGGTTTATGTTTTTCATATTTTTACGACAACAATGGACGAACTATCATGAAAAACATTCCGGGGAAAGGCAAAAATTATTTTGCTTACGATCTGCTTGGCAGGATCGTGATGACACAAGATGCTAACCTGAGGCAAACCAATCAATGGGCTTTTGTGTTGTATGACGCACAAAGTAGACCTTCAAAAAGTGGCGTAATAACCAGCACAACTTTAAAAGACACTATTATTGCTCAGGCTGGTAGAAGCACTTCTTATCCAACGCTCACAGGTACCTACACCATTACCTCTGAAACGTACTATGATGACTATAGCTGGATTAGTGATGGCGAACCCAGCAGTAGTCTCGTATCGACTTATATTAACAGTACTAATTTTAATACCGGGTATAACACCGCTCCAGACTATTCACAACCACTTGTCGCAAGCAACAGGATAAGAGGAGTGGTTACAGGAACTAAAAAGATCATTTTGAATACTTCTACTTATCTCTACTCGGTAAACATTTATGATGACCATGGTAGAGTAATCCAGGTAAAGCAGACCAATTATACAAATGGTACTGATGTATTAACGAATCAGTACAGCTTTACCGGCCGCACGATCCGCAGCCACCTGTACCAGGAAAAATTTGGAACTAATTCACAAACTCATACCCTTCTTACCAAATACAGCTACGATGCGGGAGGGCGGTTAAAAACCGTCATTAAAAATATAGACAGTCATGGAGACAGAACCATAGCCACTAACCGGTATAATGAACTGGGCCAATTACAGTCAAAGATATTGGGATCCGGTATTGACTCTCTTCTATATACTTACAACATCAGGGGATGGCTTACAGGAATAAACAAAGGTTACGTGGACAACTATAACAGCATCGCCAATTATTTTGGGGAAGACATTTTCTATGATTTTGGATTTATCAACAACCAGTTGAACGGAGCCATTGCCGGCATTAAGTGGAAGGCAGCAGGTGATACTATTGCAAGGGCATACGGTTTTTCATATGACAATGCCAACCGGCTTATGGCAGCTGATTTCAGTCAGAACATTCGCAATACCACTACGTGGAACCATGCCACCACCGACTTTTCTGTAAGCAACATTACCTATGATGGGGGCGGCAATCTTCTTTCGATGAGCCAAAAAGGATTAACGATAGGAGGCTCTGTAACCATTGACTCCTTAAAATATCAGTATTATTCCAACAGTAACCAACTTCAAAAAGTAAATGATGCTGCAGCTTATACTTCTGTAGGACTTGGGGATTTCAGGGATACCGCCCTTGCTGCGGATGACTATTCCTATGATGTAAACGGCAATATTACCAAAGACTATAACCGGAAGATGCACACGCCTTCCAATGGCAACGGGGCCAAATATAATTTACTGGATAAGCCTGATTCGCTGGTGATCTCCGGCAAAGGAACCTTCTATTATTATTATGATGCAGCCGGCACTACGCTCCGGAAACAGGTAAAAGATTATATAACCGGCACTACGAAAACTTACCTGTACCTCAATGGCTTTGTTTACCTCAATGATACCCTTCAATATGTTCAGACAGAGGAAGGCAGGATAAGATGGGCAAATAAAAGAAACAGTACAACAGGTGCTTCCTACTATGCATTTGAATACGATTATTATTTAAGAGATCACCTGGGAAACGTGCGGACAGTATTGACCGAAGGCAGAGATACGGCTACTTATGCAGCTACTATGGAAAGTTCAGACAGCGCCGTAGTTCGTGCTTTGTTTAGCAATGTGTACGATCCGGTAAGAACGGTAAGTGCGAAGCCTGATAATTTTGATACCGACGATAACAATCATAATGTAAGTCTTCTTACGGGCAACACGGGTGGCAGGATGGGGCCATCGATGGTATTAAAAGTAATGGCGGGCGATAAAGTGCAAATAAGTACTTTTGCTTTTTATAATACGACAACGCAACCACCGGTAACAGATAATACTTTGGTCAATGACCTGCTGGCCACGTTGGTTACCGGAGTTACTGTTGAATCGGGAGGCAAGCTGGCGGGTAGAAGTACAACAGATATAGGTAATGTGCTTAGCCCGGTTATACTCTCTGCTTTGAACACCCGGGCTTATAATTCTTCATTACCCAAGGCATATTTGAACTGGATACTTCTTGACGACCAGTTTAAATATGTAGCAGGAAACATGGGAGCCATGCAGGTAATGGCAGGCAGCAGCAAACAGGCTTTGGCGCCACCACTGCAAACGATGGCAAAGAACGGTTATCTTTACGTTTTTGTAAGCAACCAGAGTACGCAGAATGTTTACTTTGACGACCTGGTAATAAAGCATTATACCGGCCCGTTGCTACAGGAACAATCGTATTATCCTTTTGGCCTGCAGATGGCCGGAATCAGTGATGAGGCAATGAATAAACTGACAAGCCGGAACAAATTTAACGGCGGAACAGAACTGGAAGAAGATTACGGCGTGAATTTATACAGTACTTTTTACAGGCAGTATGATCCTCAGATTGGGCGGTTTAGTGGGGTGGATATGTTGACAGAGAGTAGCATGGGATTAAATCCTTACCAGTTTGGAAATGATAATCCTGTATCATTTAATGATGCAACGGGAGCAAAAGCTCAGATGCCACGGGATGATTCCCGTGGGGATTTCACGATATGGAACGGTTTAAAGACAACGCCCGACTGGGTAACGAAATCATGGGAAGATTATTTTAATGATCCATATCGATATTCTGATAACCCATACGGTTTTGGTAGCGGCCCTTATTCGGAATATTGGAATAATTTTTTTGATCAGGTAAACAGTGGGAAAGATATTAGAGGGGCTGATAAAGTCACAAGCCAGTTTTATTATCAGTATAGTAACCAAAGCGAATCGGGAATTTTTATAACACCAAATAATGATGGTGTGGTAACTTACGCAGCAGGAGAAGATTATTATTTGATTGGTGGTGTTACAGAAGTTAATTATACGTTTGTTTCTGGGGCTTATAATTTTTATTCGTCTAACGAGGAAGGCAGCGGATGGGAAACGGCACGTACAATTGTTGAGACAGGCGGTATAACCTTTGAAACAACAGAACAAGGAGTTGTTGGAGCTCAAAGATTAGGAAATGCCGTTGGAGGAACAAGTTACGAAATATTAAGTGCTGGCAATGTAGGTAAAATTGCTGGAACAGGATTGGGGGTTTTAAATATGGTTTTAACCACTGGGGATGGAGTGTCAAATGGATGGAAAAATCACCATACAGCGGATTTAATAGTAAGCGCAACAGAAATAGGATTGGGATTATTTGAAGCAACTTCCCCAGTTGGATGGGCATTCGGTGCTGCAATGTTTGTAGGTGACCTTATTTCGGAACATTACACAGGCCATACAATTACTGAAAATATTTTTGATAACGAATAAATATTCTGAATGTATAGTTTCATCTTTTATTTTATTTACCTCGGACAAATTAGCCAAAAAAATACAGGGCCATGGGTTGCTAGATGTATTGCATCTATGATAGTAACCGTATTTTTATTTATACATCTTTGTTTTATTTATTCATTAATAAAATTTATTTTGTTGTCTTTATATGATATAAATATAGCTTTTTCCTCTGGCAAAAATCATACTACTAAGATTTTGTTTTGGTACCCTATAGCGTTAGTTTTAATCCTTGTTGTTTTCAAATATTTCAATAAAAAAAGAGTAAACCAAATGGTTGAAAATTATAAACAAAAGCAATTTTATTATTCTTTTTATAATATTTTGAAATTCATCCTGATGTTCATTTTGCCGCTAATCATTTCAATTTGGTTAACTAAGCATTCAATTTCGTAAAGAGATGTTTTGTCTTTCTATTTTGAATGAAAAATCGATTTGAATGTTTGTTTACTGGATATTGCAACAGTTTTAATCAGGTTAATAGTGGGGAAAGATACTAGACGGGCTGATAAAGTCACAAGCCAGTTTTATTATCAGTATAGTAACCAAAGCGAATCGGGAATTTTTATAACACGAAATAATGATGGTGTGGTAACTTAGGCAGGAGAAGATTATTATTTGATTCGTGGAGTTACAGAAACAACATACTCGCTTTCTTCTATTTCTTCTTATGATTTTCATTCTTCTAACGATGGGTAATGGATGGGGAACAGCCGGTAAGATTATTGAAGTAACGGGAATAAGCTTTGAAACCACTGAACACGGAATTATTGCAGCTCAAAAATTAGGAAACGCAGGGAGCTTTTATCCTTACATTATAATTTAAATTGTAGGGTAAAAATTGATTTTTATAAAACTGATATTTGTTAGTAATCCCTTCCTGTTGGCCGCAAGGTTATGGAATTGGAACATTGATATATGATGCTGCAACAGAATAAAATTTGAAAATAAATGATACGAGATGTATATTACAAAATTTGGGTGGATGGCTTAACTAAACTTCGTTCAATTCCTGGTAATAAAGGAATGTGGAAATTTTATGCAATGGTCTTTATTTCAATGGCAATGGCTATTAATCTTGCCTTATTTATGAGTATACTTCAAAGAAATATTTTAGGATATTCTTTTTATGATATTCATCTCTACATTTTCAAAACCGATAAATTAAATTCACTTTTTAGTTTTTTTGTCCTTTTTCTTGCTGCCCCGCTTTTAATCAATTATTTGCTCATTTTTAGGAACAAGCGATATGAGACGTTGATCAATAAATACAAATCTTATAATGGGAAATTATGTATAACATATCTATTAATTTCTTATTTTCTTCCTATTATTCTAATATGCGTTGCTTTTATATTAAGTTAGAAACGATTTTTTTAAAAATTACTCAATAAAAGAATAAAGAGCTGCTTCAAGTATTTATTTACCCAAGACCAATATTTATGGGCCTGCTACCACAGAATTTTCGGTTCGGCCTTCAAATACGGGTATAAGTGCCCAGGCAATGTTGAAACTGACCTAAAAACATAGCTAAAGGTGGTGAATGGAAGAAGAGAATGTAACGTACCTTTTACCCCATTTTGGCGCGACGTGTGCCGTGAATCGAGTACCAGTAGATATGTTGGTACAAGAATGTTGTATGAAAGATGATAGTAGGTCTATCACAGTGGCTGTGCAAGCGGGGGCTGTAAACCGCCTCTCGGTGCTTGTTTAGTAATAAACAGGTATTGAACGGAAAGAGGAAAAGGCCGCTAAAAGCGGTCAGGTAGGAATAAGAGAGATGAATGGAACTGAACCACCGTTGAAGTGATGAGATAATAGTACTCATTGTCAAAAGCTACTGTTCTTGCGTGGTAGTGAAGATTACAGCGGGCACTTGCATACTGGCTGTAAGGCAATCGTCATAAAGGTGGCATGACTCTTATTCAGGCTTTTGTACAGAACACGGGAAGTCCTTATCAGATGGTAAGAGAAAGGCACAAGTGGAAGATATCCACGAGGCTGAATATTGAAGCTGGTAAGGATGGCGGATGATGCTGTAGTAGCGTAGAAACTTTTGTAATGAAGGTGGAGCAAAGAGCATCAATCATATCGTTCGAAAATGTTTTAACAACTTTAAAAAGAGGATGATTAAATGTTTGAGACAAGAACAAGTACTGTACCGATAACGAAAGAAATGGTAAAGGCAGCCTATCGGAAAGTGAAAGCCAATCACGGCGCAGCGGGAGTAGATAAAGAAAGCCTTGAAATGTATCAAGCTGATTTATTAAACAACCTGTATGTGCTGTGGAATCGCTTAAGTTCCGGCAGTTATTTTCCTAAGCCATTACGATCAGTGTCGATACCCAAAAGTAATGGAAAGCAGCGGACATTAGGCATTCCAACAGTAAGTGACCGGATAGCCCAACAGGTTATAAAGAGTTACTTAGAGCCCCGGCTGGAGGCACAGTTTCACAACAACTCTTATGGTTATCGTCCGTTGAAAAGTGCCCATCAGGCAATAGAAGCCGTACAGGAGAATGTACGTCAATATGCATGGGTGGTGGATATGGACATCAAGAGCTTCTTTGATGAAGTAGACCATGAGTTACTGATGAAGGCCTTAGAGCGCCATGTAGAAGAAAAATGGATAAAGATGTACATCCTGCGATGGTTGGAAACACCCGTTCAACAGATAGATGGTACAGTTACTCCAAAGAAAGGCAAAGGCACGCCACAAGGCGGGGTGATAAGCCCTCTTTTAGCCAATTTGTTTCTGCATTATGTATTAGACAAATGGATTGAGAAACATTACCCACGGGTAGCCTTTGTGCGCTATGCGGATGATGTGATTTTACATTGTCATACAGAAGAAGAAGCAAAGCAACTATTGGAGGCAATAAAGTTAAGGCTGGCGGAATGTAAATTGAGCTTGAACGAAGGGAAAACGAAGTTGGTCTATTGCCAGGATTATCGAAGAGTAAAGAAGAAAAGTTTTGGAAAGAAATTTGATTTTCTTGGCTTCACCTTCAAACCCTATCCCGTACCATCTAAAAGAGATGGAGGAGGCATGTTTCTTGGGTATGGCTGTGCGATAAGCCAGTCAGCACAAACAAGGATAATACGGGGTTGGGCTAAGTTAAACTGGCATCGGCGAAGCAATTTGTCGATACAGGAAATTGCTGTTCAGGTGAACCTGCAAATGAAGGGGCTTATCAGGTATTATGGTAAGTTCAGATTGCAGGAATTACGCCGTTTGATGTGGCACTTTGAGTTCCGGTTGGTGAAGTGGGTATTGAATAAGTACAAGAAGTTTAAAGATAGTTACACGAAAGGATATCAATGGATAAAAGAGCTAAAGCGAAGCTATCCAACGATGTTTTATTACTGGACAATTTTTAAACATGTTTGATGATATGATAAGAGCCGTATGAAGTGAGAGCTTCACGTACGGTTCCGTGAGAGGCTTGGGCTGAAATGCCCTTGCCTACTCGACTCTCCAGACCCTGTCTGTACGTTACTTAACTTATATAATTAAAATTCCTTATTTTCATTTTTCATAAGCAGTAAATATAAAGTTTAATGATTGTGAAGGAGTATACTTTGTAACATCTAGGTAGTGGGGTTTCCAGAGGTGACACCTTTTTAAAAAGGTGTCACCTCTGGAAACCAAGATGTATTTACAGGAAATATTTACCGGAATATTCTTTTGGATAGTTTTACGTTTTTTCAAAAGAATCAAGGATTACAGTTGCATGTCTTCAATTAAATGTGACAAAGTAACGCTCATATACGGGCCTGGAGACCTACCAGAGCGGTGGCAAGAACGAAGTCTGTAAAAAAGTAAATTAACTATTTTTTAATTTGTTTACTGGCACAAACCCTTTGAAATCAGACATCCGACATCTAACATCAGATTTTGATTCAGTTTTAATTGGTCATACACCGTTGTTCCGGTCTCCACGAACCGGAATGGTAGATAAACTATCTTTTATTAATTGCCCGGCACTGATACTGTATGCACAATTTGGAACTAACCCAGGTTAATAACTTCCACTGCCAGTGAGCGTATAAGTATTGCCAGGATTACTGTCATCAGCAACTGTGCAGGAGAATGTAAATGTATTTGTCCCGGTTTTTGTCAATATATCGGAAGGCGCTCCTGTGGACGAAAAATTGATTTGTCCGTTGTGCCCAAGTATGTAAACACTGGATTGCGAAGTGCCATCGGTCAAAGGAAATGTTCCTGAACCCTGAGCAGGCATGTTATAGACAAAAACTAAGTCTTTGTCGCCTGTGGCCGGCCACATAGTAACGTCTTTGCCTCCGCTGAAAGGATCCGGAGCCAAAGTGTCTTTGGTGTTAACGGAGGTTCCATTGAAAACATAAGAACCTGTACCTGCACTGAATTGGGGTGATGTTTTGGCTTTCTTACAACCAGTAATTAAAGCCAATACAACTACGACGAAAAGCATCAATTTTATTACCTGTTTCATTTTCTTATTTTTTGAGATTTTAATAATTTTTTTCTCAATAAAATTAGCGTCACAGGCAGGCGAATTCAATAACTAAATTTGTGTATTTTTTATGTGAATTTTTTTATGAACTTTGGTAATGTAATATTGAGATGGACGCTCTTAGGATTTTTTTTTAAGATTAACATCTTCAAAAATGAATACCGGAATTTTGATTCGCTGCCATTTTTTCAAACCAAAAAACAGGTTCGTTGATGCCAATCATAAATACCTGAAACATAAAAATTCCGGTTCTCTTCCTGGCCAGATTATTTTTCTCGCCTTCATTATTTTTTTTATTCCGAACAAAACACTGAAGTCTCAAACACCGGCAATTGATAGTTTGAAAAAAAGCTTATCAAACGCTAACAGCAATAAACTCGCAACACTTTTTGCATTATGCGAACGTGGAGAATCTATGCCTGATGATACGGCAATGATGTTTGCTAAAGAGGCGAGGCAAATAAGCATCCGGAATAATGAAAATTACAGCCGGTTGCAATCTGATTTTTTTATAGCGAAATTTTTGAACATGCGTGGAAGGGCCGACAGTGCACTGATCATTTGTAACAGTGATCTTCAAAAGATAACCGGCAACGGTAAAGTATTTCATTTGTATGCTGAATTCATGTGGGATAAAATAACGGATCTTATCAAATTGAGAAAAATAAAGGAATCTATTGAGGCATGTTACCAATTAATAGAAGGTGCTGAAAAGTATAATGACAAGTTTGCAAAAGTTATTGCGTATAATAACCTGGGTGTCAATTATCATATTTTGGAAAACCGTGCAGAAGAATTGCAGTGGTTTAACAGAGCTTATGACCTCATAAAAGATGACAGCATTTACCTGCAATTTCCTTTAGTATTCACTAATTTATCTGCCATATATTTCACGAAAAGTAATTCAGACTCCGGATATTTTTTTTTGAAAAAAGCATTCCGGATTGCCCGTTATAATCAAAACCTGCGAAACGAGGCTGATTGCTATACCATCCAGGGTTTGGTTTATTCCGGCGAGGATAAAATGGATTCTGCAGAAAGAATGCTGCAAAAGGCAGTAGCGCTTCAAAAAAGGATAGGAAATATTCAACGTATTTTAGTAGGCCTTGATGGGTTAGAATCATTTTATTTAAAACAAAAGAATTATCCCAAAGCTATTAAGTATATAAAAGAGGCGGAATCTTATTCGAGGAGTTACACTGAACCATTAGTATTTGCCTTTTATGAAGATCTTGCGGAATGTTATAAAGGGATGGGCAATTACAAATCCTATGGAGAAACATTGGACACTTTAGTTAAGATGAAGGATTCGTTATACAGGAAAACTAGAGCTGAAGACCTGGCCAACCTGGAGGCACAATACGAAGTAACCAGTAAAGAAGCATTCATCTCCAAACAAAAACTGGAAATATTGCATAAAAATATTTGGATCAGTATTGTTGCACTCTTCACTTCTTTGGCAATAGCTGCTTCATGGTTAATATATCGTCGCAACAAGAGGAAACAAAGAATTGCATTGATTATGGCGGAAGAAAAAGAGCGAAGGCGAATAGCAGCCGATCTGCATGATAATATTGGCGCCTATGCTTCGGCAATCAGTGAAGGCATTGATCAAATTGAAAACAAAAAGTTGATTTCGGATGCCTCTTCAATCCATTACCTTAAAAATAATGCAAACGAAATTATTACTTCACTTCGCAACACTATATGGGCGTTCAATAAAGATTTCATTACATTAACCGGCATCAGCGACAGGATAAAAATCTATCTGCAAAAAATTCAACCCTCATATCCTGATATTGATATTAGCCTGGAAGAAAAAATTAGCTTTGATAAAAGATTGTCGCCGGTTCAGTCATTAAATATTTTCAGAATAGTTCAGGAAGCATTGCACAATGCACTTCAGCACAGCCACGGTAGCAAAATCATAGTCAACATCTATGGCGATAACAATCGTTCCGAAATAGAAATAATAGATGACGGTACAGGCTTTGACTTTTTACAGGTAATTACTGAAGGCAATGGCATCATCAATATGAAAAAAAGGGCTATGGAAGCAGGGTTTGAACTTGCATTTTTCAAAGCCTCCCCGAAAGGGACTTTTGTTAGCTTGACAGCCAGGACGGCTGGTTAAAAATAATAAAATTTAAGTATTGCCTTCTTTTCCGAAATAACTGATCTTTATTATTTAAAAAAAAATGAGAATAAAAGTTGCCGTTGTGGATGATAACCTGGTAAACAGAAATACTTTTATCAGAAAAGTTGAGAATTTTGATGACCTGGAAATTATTTTTACAGCGCCCAACGGCAACAATTGCCTCGAACAATTAAAAGAATTACCGCCCGAAAAAAGGCCCCAGGTGTTATTTGTGGATCTTGAAATGCCCGGTGTGAATGGCATTCAGCTTATTCAAATTGCAAAAGTTTTATACCCTTCGCTTTATTTTATAGTGCTGACAATTTTTGATGAGGATGAAAAAATCTTTGAAGCAATTAAGGCAGGAGCCAATGGATATTTATTAAAAGATGATAATGCTGTTTCGTTACGAAATGCCATCACTAATTCGCTCGAACAGGGTGGAGCGCCAATGAGCCCATCTATTGCCCGAAAAGCACTTGATCTATTGAGTAAATCTTCACCGGTTAGTACAAAAAATACGGATTCTTCATTGGAGAGTTTACTGTCTGAAAGGGAAAAAGAAATTTTAAAATATACTATCCGGGGCCTTAGCCCTAAACTGATTGCCGAAACGCTATTCATCAGTGTTTTCACAGTAAGAAAACATATTGCCAACATATACGAGAAACTGCATGTTAGTACCAATACACAAATTATGGCGCTTGCGTATAAAAATAAATGGATTTAAGCATTTATCAGATTAAGGTAAATGTGATAATTCTTTTGCAATGTTTGTGCTGTTTTTATCCCCTGCTTAATACCTTCTGCATTCTGGTTCAGGTTTACTGACCGCTGACTGCTCGTCACTTATTCTATTAGTTGCGATTTAACTTTAATTTTTTTCGAGAGTTTATGAATTAAGTTAAGAAACGCTCATGCAAAATTCTGTTCAGTAAAGGACACCGACCAGGGGAGAATATGTGTTTCGTGTGCCACGAACCACGGCGGGAGGGTTGACAGTGCTTCGACAAGCTCAGGATGACAGTGCTTCGACAAGCTCAGGATGACAGTACTTCCGCTCAACACCAATAAAGGGTTCTTTCATTTTTCAGCAACACCAGCAAGGGGGAAACGGTTCCTTTGACCTTTGAATATTTTCAATTCGTATAGAACAGAAATTTTACTTAGCTTTCATCCCTCAAATCATTTTTCATACCCTGATGATCCCGGTACTTTTTTGAATCAGCAAAAGAGTATCGCTGATAACCTGTTTTTTATTTATTCTTAACTGAATGGTTGCTAAAACTGCGGACACCGATAACCGTTACGTTACTCACCGAGAGGGCAAGTCCTTATTGGCTTAACGTCTTCGATTTTCAAAAAATATCATACAATGAAATGTAGAGCAGGAGTCATTTGCCTGCCTGCCGGTATCAAGCAAAATAAAATGGAAGTACATCATCATCCTAAAGTAGAAAAGAAAAATTTCAAAGAATATTTTTTGGAATTCTTAATGATATTTCTTGCAGTAACACTTGGCTTTTTTGCCGAAGGATTAAGGGAAAATATAAGCGATCATTCAATGGAAAAAGAATACATCGTTTCAATTACCCAGGACATGAAAAAAGATTCTGCAGCTCTTACTAATTATATTTACAAAAGCATTCCCTATCACAGCAAATGGCTGGATTCAGAAATTAATTTATTACAAAAGCCATTGCTTGCAGGTAAGGACAAAGAAATTTACCAGGCGTTTATTATAGGAAATTTATGGACGTACGATTTTTTTAAAACCGCAAGAACAATCTCGCAGTTGAATGCGGAAGGCTTTCGGTTAATCCGCAATCAGGACGCAGCAAATGCTATAACAGACTGGGAATCTCAATTAGACTATAACAATATTACACTAGTCAAAGCAATGGAACTGCAAAGTGATATTGACGTATCCGCAAATATTTTTGCCGATAAATATGTAACGAATAATCTTTCCGGCATTGCGCTTTCAAAGCTTCGTGATCTTGCAAGTCTTGATCTTTCGGATATTCCAAAGTCAGCGCACATTTCAAAACCTGATCCCAAAGAACTTGACGAGTATATTAAGAAGCTGAAAATTTATAATTACTTCCTCATTTCCAACCTGCAGCAGGAATATAAATTCGATGTAGAAGTTTTAACCAAAACCTTAAACAAATTAGAAACCGCTTATAAGATAAGAGATAATAAAAAGCGATTTATTTCAAGTAATTAACTTATAAAATGGAAGTACATCATCATCCTAAAGTAGAAAAGAAAAATTTCAAAGAATATTTCCTGGAATTCTTAATGATTTTTCTTGCCGTAACGCTGGGTTTTATTGCAGAAAATATTCGTGAAAAAATCACAGAACATCATAGAGCTAAAATTTACGCAGCGGAAATGGTGAATGATCTTGTATCAGATACAGTTGCGCTGAGAACGTATATCAATTACATGACCAATGCAGAGCATAATGTGGACACACTCTTTCAATTGCTTTCGGTACACGAGCCGAAAGAAATTGCTTCAGGCAAACTTTATTGGTATGGATTATTTGGAGCAGCAGGAGGAAGTTTTGTGCCTAATGATGCCACTTTTGAGCAAATGAAGAGTTCCGGTTCCCTTAGTTATTTTTCACACAGTTCCCTCGCCAAAAAAGTGGCGGAATACGACCGGCTTTGCAGAACAATGAAAACAGATGACAATAGCGATGAGGCTATTTATGTGGAAGTAAGAAAAATAAGAGCACAAATATTTGAGTTTAAATATAATGCAGCCGCAAATAATATTTACCAGGCAAACAGGGTTTTGTTTGATCAAAAAAGGGTGGATTCTTTCTTAATGAGTAATCCACCATTGCTGACATATGATAAAACCATTTTCAATGTGTATGAAGAATTGGTACGTTCCAGATTTTTTAACCGCAAAGTGGATCGTGCGGACACGTTATACCATCATGCTGTAGCCCTGATAAGCGATTTGAAAAAAGAATAAATGGTGAATGAGTGAACAGTAAACGAAGAAATAGTAACGTTTTATGTTTTATTGTTTAAAGAATCAGAAATCAAAAATTAAATAAATCAGAAATCAAAAAATGGAGGTACATCATCATCCCGACTTGCATCATAAGAAGAAAAACTTTAAAGAATATTTTTTAGAGTTCCTGATGATTTTTCTTGCGGTGACGCTGGGTTTTTTTGCGGAGAATATTCGTGAATACGTTTCGTCGAGGGATAAAGAAAATATTGACATACGGAGTCTTTCGAGAAATCTAACAGAGGATTCGGCAATGATTGCGGATCAAATTAAAAGTAATGAAACAGGAACAGAAATGATTGACAGCATGATGGAATTGATCAGGTCGGGAAGATATAAAGATGAACCGGAAATGCTTTATAGATTTGCTTATACTACCCGCGGCTTTCAGGATTTTCAGTATTCAAATATAACGTACGAAGAGATGAAAAGCTCTGGTAGTTTTGGATTCATCCGTAAAATTAATATCCGGAACGACCTGGTAAATTATAACAATTTTATCGTCGACGGGCTCAGGGGTTTAGAATCGCGTATGCTGGAAACAGAAAAGAACCAGGCGAATCTTCAAAGTGATATACTTGATGACAGTTTTTACCCTTCTGTTGACAGTATCATTTACAAACATGCTCTCAGATGGCATTTTTATAAGAATAAAAATAAGCGCGTTTTCCTTACCCGCGACAAACAGGCTCAAGTTTCAAAATTGTACAATTTGCTTTTTGAAAGGAATGTGATCTTCCATTATTATGAATTAAACATGAAAGAATTAAAAGACCTTAACCGGCAATTGCTCGCAACAATTGATAAAGAATACCATTTAAAAAATGAATAAAAAAGAGAACATTCAACAGGAAAATCATGATTTGATACCGGATAAAAACTTAAGAAGTAAAAAAATAACCTCATCAAGATGTATAAGTTAATATTGTTTTTAGCGCTTTTTCCTTGCATGCTAAAAGTCTGCGGTCAGCCATTGCCAGACAGTACAAAGGCAAAATATTCTATTGCAAAAAATGATAGAGAAAAAGGCATGTGCCTGATAGATTACTTTAAACATCAACCATTAAACGACACTGCAACAAAAACGAATATTCTTTTATTAAAAAGCTGGTTTCAAAAACAAGAAGATGCTACCGGTATAAATTATACCGACCTGGGTCTTGCACAGATTTTGGAAAAAAATGGAGACTTCCCGGGATCTCTCAAGTTATTGTTTTCGGTATTACCCCAATTTGAAGAGCAGAAAGACAGCTTTGGCATTCAGACCACATATCAATTAATTGCAGGCACTTATATGTCTTCAAAAGATTATCTGAATGCGGCGGAATTTGCCAAAAAAGAAATTGCAATTGTGCAGCCTGGCAATGATCAAGCTTTATTATCGAGATGTTACAATGGAATAGCATGTGTTTATGGCGAAGGAAATATGCCGGATTCAGGAATGGTGTATGCCCAAAAAGCAGTGAAAATGGATGGCGAATTAAAGAACTATCAACAATTGGCTGTTTCTACAAGCACCCTTGGAGAAAATTATATTGCTGCCGGAGAATACGATATCGCATTGCCTTTTTTAAGAAGAACTGCCAGCTATTATAAACAATACGGAGCTCCCAGGCCTTACCTGGATGCTTATCTTAAAAATGATTTTGCCCAATTGTTTCTGGCGACAAAAATCTATGATAGCTCTAACGATTATGCCCGCCAGGCACTCATGATATCTGTTCCTGCTGATGTTAAAGATCAAAGTATGCGTTCGTATGAATACCTGTATAAAAGTTTCGACGAAACAAACCAGCAGGATAGTCTCAATAAATATTTCCGGTTAGCAATGCTTACCAAAGATTCGCTTCTGAGCCTGGAAAAAGTTAAAAGTATTCAGGCACTTACTTTCCAGGAACAATTGCGGCAACAGGAAGCGGATGCGGAAAAAATAAAAGCCGCGGAACAACGCAAACTGAATATTCAATACGCGTTGATTGCGCTAAGCATTATTATGTTTATCACGGCATTTTTAGTTTTCAGCAGAACGCATGTTGCAAACGAAAAGATTATTTCCTTCTTTGCTATACTGGGTTTATTGGTGGTGTTTGAATTTGTAAACTTATTACTTCATCCATGGGTGTCATCCATCACAAATGATTCTCCCGTATTGATGTTGCTCGCGTTGGTATTGATTGCTTCATTATTAATTCCAATGCATCATCGTTTAGAACATTGGATCAAAGAAAAAATGATTGAGAAAAATAAAGCAATACGATTAGCTGCTGCAAAAAAAACAATTGAAAAATTAGAAAAGAAATAGACCATGACTACTAAAACAAAAGAAAGAATAATAAGGCTGATCATTTATGTAATCATCGGCTTCGCCGTTGCATTTATCTGGCATCAAATGAAAAGCAATTAAATGAGTGAGGAAGAAAAAATAAATCAGTCTACAGACGATGGTCAACCTTCAACAGGAGAAAACAAAATTGTTGAACAACCACAAACCCAAAACTCCAAACTACAAACTGAAAACATGGAAGCACATCATCCGCATCACGTAACACATAAAAAGGAATGGACAGAATATCTTCTTGAATTCTTAATGATATTTCTTGCTGTAACACTTGGTTTTTTTGCCGAGAATATTCGGGAACATTTAAGTGATAATTCAAAAGAAAAAGAATACATCGAATCACTTTCAGAAGATCTTAAAGTTGATCAACAAATTTTATCACAAAACATTTCATCCATTCAATCCGGTATTGCAATGATGGATAGCCTGATTATTATCTTAGATAATACTTCATCACTATCAGGCAACACCGGAGAATTATATTATCTCGCAAGATTATCGCCGCGGTTGCAGCCCTTAGCCATTAATGATAAAACTTTTCAGCAGCTAAAAAATTCAGGCAACTTCAGGCTTATTAAAAATATCGAGGCTTCCAATAAAATCATGGAGTATTATAATACTATTACGTTGGTGCGTTTGCTGGAGTCAATCAATGAAACAGAGTTCACTCAATATAAAACGGCTGCAGCAAAAATTTTTAATCCTGAAATTTTTATCAACACAGAAGGTATAGGCAATGAAATAAAAAGAATAAATGGAAACCCACCGTTGCGCACAACTGATAACGAATTGCTGCAGGAGTTATCTGTTTATGCTGTGTATATGCATGGAACAAAAAAAGGAGTTCTTGATGCAGACGAAAAAATGAAAAAGGCAGGTGCAGAGTTGATTGACTTTTTACAGAAGGAATATCATTTGCAAATCAGGTGAAGAAAAAATTAAACACTAAGAAATTGGAAAAGGAATAATTGCAAATCAAAACCAAAACATGGAAGTACATCATCATCCACCCGTAGAAAAGAAAAATTTTAAAGAATATTTTTCACGCTTACTTATTATAAAAGTAATAACATGAATATAGAAGCTGAAATCAAAAACGATAGTCCCCATATTATTGACGAAACGAAAATTCCACTCCTCCGTTCAATTGGATTAACTACAGCCATTTTAATGGTAGCATGCACGATCATTGGTTCGGGCGTGTTTAAGAAAATTACGCCAATGTCTGCCATGCTTATGAATAAGAATTATATTCTATTAGCATGGGCACTTGCAGGCATCGTTTCAATTTTTGGCGCATTTACAATGGCGGGCATGGCAACCATGACGACAGAATCCGGCGGTATTTATGAATACCTCCGGTTGAGTTTTGGAAATTTATTTTCTTTTCTATACGGATGGGCTTCATTTCTGATTCTTGGCAGCGGCGGCAATGCCGCAGTTGCTTATATTTTCGCTGATTCTGTAAATTCAATTGTGCCATTACCCAATCCCCTGGATAAATGGAAAGATGTTTCTATCGGTCATTTTATTTATCCGTTTGACAGTTCAGGCGTAAAAATTTTTGCCGTCTTTTCTATTATCATTCTCACATGGATAAATGTATTGGGTACGAGAAAAGGCGGTAACCTGAACAATGTTTTAACCGTGGCAAAAATTATTGGCATACTCACACTTGTAGTTATGGGTTTATCATACACAGGCGCGCCGCATACCGGGACGATTACACATGTAACAACGGTTAGCACAAATATTTTCAGTGCAATTATAGCTGCAATGGTTGGTGCGTTCTGGGCTTACGATGGATGGTATTGCATCGGTTTCATGAGCGGTGAAATTAAAAACCCGAAAAGAAATGTGCCGTTGTCTATTATAACCGGGCTCGGCATTGTTATCGGTTTGTACCTGTTGGTAAATTATGCTTTCATGCATGTTTTGTCTTTAGAAACATTGGCCAGCATGGATGAGAATAAAATTGCCGGCGTTGAAGTGGCCCGTTTCATTGCCGGCAATACCGGCGTTGTATTTCTTGCTATTTTAATTGCGGTAAGCACGTTCGGAACACTCAATGCGATCATGATTACTTATGCAAGATTGTATTACAGGATGGCACAGGAAAAATTCTTTCCGAAGAAATTTGCCAATGTTCATCCGCGCTTCAGAACACCTTACAACGCGTTGATTTATTCAGGTATCTGGACTTGCATCATGGTGTTTTCCGGAACGTTTGATATTCTTACAGATACTACCATTATTGTTGAGTTTTTATTTTTTATTTTATTAGGATGGGGATTAATAAAAATGAAACGCCAGGGAAAAATTACATCCAAAGTAATTGCATATCCTTTCTCTCCTGTTATACTGATATTGTTTTCAATTGGATTAGTGATTAATACAATTGTTGTTGAACCTGTTCAATCTGTTGCAGGTTTAATATTCACTTTTAGTGGTATTCCACTCTATTATTATTATAAAAAGAAAAGCAAAAAACTGAACCTCAAAACTCTAAGCTAAACAAATGGAAGTACATCATCATCCAAAAGTTGAAAAGAAAAATTTCAAAGAATATTTCCTGGAATTCTTAATGATCTTTCTGGCGGTAACGATGGGTTTTTTTGCGGAGAATATAAGAGAACATTTTGATGAACAAAAAACTACACAGAAATATCTTGGAAGTTTAGAAATGGAATTAATACATAACAAAATTGTATTTAATTCCGCCGATAGTCTTTATACAACAAGGC
>JAICYZ010000450.1 GCA_025933935.1 Chitinophagaceae bacterium | reverse complement strand
TTGTATTGTTGATTTACGAGTTCAGCAATACTTCCCTCGCCACGCATTCGTACTCCCCAACGTGTATCATTTACTTTCCCATCATGGCTTTGCTCGATCAGATGCCAGACTTTATCGGCACGATCAGGAAAATTTTTATACAACCAATCATGAAAAAGGAATTTAATCGCACCATTTAAACGAATAAAAGTGTAAGCGGTAAATTTTGCACCAGCCTCGCTTGCTTCTTTCATAATCCTTTGCATTTCATGTTCGTTTAATCCGGGTATCATCGGCCCCATCATTACTCCCATATGCACTCCTGCAGCGCTCAATTCTTCGATAACTTTTAACCGCTGTTTCGCCGTTGCTGTCCTTGGTTCCATCACTCTCCGAAGATCTTCATTAAAAGAGGTAACAGAAACCATTGCAGAAAGCAGCCTTTTTCTTGACATCTCCTGCAAAATATCTTTATCTTTTATGATCCAGGAATTCTTGGTAAGAATACCAACCGGCTGATTAAATTCATTACAAACTTCAAGTAAGCTTCTTGTCAGCCGGTATTTTTGTTCGGCTGGTTGATAACAATCGGTATTGCCGCTGAGCATTATCGGATGCGGATCCCATTTTGGATGCATGAGTTGTTTTCGCAGTATTTGTGCCGCATTTGTTTTGACAATTATCTTTCTTTCAAAATCCAAACCGGCACTGTAGCCCCAGTATTCATGCACATTACGCGCATAGCAATAAATACATCCGTGTTCACAACCGGCATAAGGATTCATACTGTACATCATTCCAAGGTCCGGACTATCCACTTTATTTACAATGCTTTTCGTTTCCTGTTCCAGGTATTGCGTACTGGTATTTGCCTCCTGCCAATCATCAATTGATTCTATTTCTTCTTTTGCCTGCTGATTTTTTAAAAACTTATTTTTCGTGTTAAATTGTGCTCCGCGGCCTGATAAATATTGTTGTTCCTCCTCTTTCTTTTGAGGCAGCACTTTAAAATGGTCTTGCTTTAATTGGTTGTTCATTTTGAATCTTTTTTGAAACGAGTTGAATTTTATTGAAAAAACTACCCGAATAATTCGCCTTGTGTAGTAATAACAGGTGAATCCGTAAATTGAAAACGCTTTGCGGTCTTATAATTTCCGTTCGGATGAAAGCTATTGCTTTTCCGTTCAACCGGCCTTTTTTGTAATGTAAATCCATCTGCAATAAAACTTGCGGCAAAGTGCGCTTGATTATATTCCAACCAAGCTTTTTCATATTGCCACGGCAATAATTTTGTCGCTACGCTTATATAAAAATCATCCAGAAAATGCGCTTTATTTTCTTTATCAAGGGTGAGTAACGGTTGCGCCGACTTTAATTGTGTTACTAAATTTCGTATCTGCAGTTGTGACTCGATATTTATAAATATAGTGTGGCTCGGAAAACTTCCATAATCTTTTAATTTCACAAGAAATGGCTTATAGCTATTACTGATATTTTTTAAATGGTTCAAAAGCCGTTCTTCTATCATTTCACGTTGAATAAATTTTACCATTAAT
>JAICYZ010000124.1 GCA_025933935.1 Chitinophagaceae bacterium | reverse complement strand
TACCAATTTTTCTTTTATGATATACTGCCTGCTTTGAATAGAGTTGATACACTCTGATTTTGTTACAAAAAACATAAAGTTTTTTTTGCACATAGCAGGGTTTGAAAAAAAGCGGTGGTTTTAGGCGTGCAGAGTCGCAGTCGGCATACAAGGGTTGAAAAACAAAGGTTCCAGGTATAAGTAATGCAAAATATTCTAGCCTTAACTGAATATCTGCAGTTGAAATACACAGTCGAACAGAATTTAAAAAAAGCAATTATTACTTCCTTTACTGACGTGATATTTTTGTTTTCTTCTTCTACCATTTAATGATGCGAGTCCCTGTGCTTGCGTCTTTTATTAAAGTGTTGCAGAATACCGACATAAACAATTTGAGGCAACCGGATCGATGTCTTTTTCGTTTTTAAAGCACTCGCATCGAAAGGATAAAAATGAAAAAAAACGCGAAATGGAACAAGTGGCTTATACTCCCTTTTTCCATTATACTGGTTGTTTTAATTATCGTGGCCGGAAATAGGATTCTTACTTCCGTTATCCAAAACAAAATAGGGAAGGCCCTCCGGCATCTGTCATCCAAGGTACAAGTACATTATGCTTCGATTCATGCAAATTTATTTGAATCGTCCGCGAGCATCAATGATCTGGAGATAGATTTTATACCTTATAGCAATGCTCCGCGGTACCGGCATTCACTTCATTTTAATAACGTCACTCTTACGGGTATTAATTTTTTTAAAGTGATTCTCGGCAACACGGTTTTCATTAGAAATATAAGCTTTAATAAAGCTGACATAAAACTTGACCCGTTTTTATTGGCTAAAAAAGATTCGGGACAGGCAATTACGGACAGCATGCATGTTCCGTTTAAACATGTTGCAATTGCTAACATGGCATTTGCGGAAATAAATGTTTGGCTGCATGCACCGCCTGCAGATCAACTGTTATTAAGAGAAAATATGAACTTGCATGAAGTAGAAATAAACAATGGTGCTGCAACAAATACTTTTACGTTTAAAAGCGTCGAAGGTTTGTTGACAGATATAAATTATGCCTTGCCTCATGATCATTATACTATATCGATAAAAAAGCTGATGCTGAATAGCAACAAGCAAAAACTTGTTCTTGATTCATTGAAAATTATTGCGGAAAACCATAACACATCTACCGGCAACAAAACGAGCCGCATGAATATGGACGAAGCAACCGCCTCAAGTATAGAAGTTACAAAATTCAATCTGTTTCATTTATTGCCTGGATTTGACGATGATAAGCATCTGCAAGAACAAGATCCCGTTGCTATTTTGGTAAACGATTTAGACGTACGTATAATGCAAAATGATCAAGGGCATCTCTCTCATCATTCCGTTTATTGCAAGCATCTTACCGCCAAAGACATTGATTTTGCAAAGACAATTTTACACGATAATCTTTTTGTAAATACTATTAAGGTTGAAGGATGTGACATAAGACTTGACCAGTCTCTCGTGAATAAAATCGGCACATTAAAAGGGGAAATGCCATCGGGATTCGATATGCCTTTTAAAAATCTTTCGGTTCATCTCTTCCAGGTTTCAGAAGCCGATATCCAGCTGCATTCATCGAAGGAAGAATTTCCTTTAGCAAAAGGGCAGATGACTGTTCGCGACGCAACTTTACACCAAACAGGAGCCGACGGAAATAAAGAATTTCGTTTCTCAGCAATTGCCTGTAATCTTTCGGACATTCATTTTCCCTTGCCGAATAGCTTATATACCGTGTACATAAAAGAGCTTATCGCAGATAGCAAAGCAGAGATGCTGCGGATAAATTCTTTGAAAATTATTCCTACGTATGATAAGTATGAATTGGGCAAAAGATTTGGACACCAGGAAGATTGGATTAGTACTAATGTTCAGGATATAGAGATGTCAAAACTGAATTACGGCGGTATCGCGGCGAAAAAACTAGCGGCTGATAAAATAACTTTTAATAATTGCAGCATGTATGTTTTCAGGGATAGAAGATTGCCCAGGCTGTTGCAGCAACAGCCCTTGCCTGGTGGCTATTTAAAAAAAATTCCTATCGAAATACGGGTGAATCACCTGCAAATGAATCATGCTTCGGTAACCTATGAAGAATTTCCCAAAGATGGTAATCAGCCGGGGAAATTGCAATTTGGAAACATGAACATTTCCATATCCCCGGTGTTCAACCATCCTTATAAAACTGATCCTGTTTACGCTGATACTTATGTGCGCGGATCCATTATGAATTCGGGTTCCATAAACGCTGTCATACATGCTTCAATTGTCAAGGATACTTATTTTATAAAAGGGGCGATAGAAAATCTGGATTTAACGCGTCTGAATTCTTCTGCTGAAAATCTTGGAAAATTTCATATTGAGTCCGGCATTCTGAACAGTCTTGATTTTCGTTTTACAGCAACTGATAAAAAATCTTCCGGCGGCATCGTTGGCGAATATCACAATCTCATCATTGAAAAACTGAAGATAAAGCATGGAGTAAAGAAAGTTGCAAAAATTCCTACTTTCTTTTTGAAGCTTCTTATTATTCCTAAAAATAAAGATAAAAGCATGAATGTGTCCAGGCGTACTGGGAAGATTAACTACGACCGTGATCCAACACGAGCGGTTACCTTTTACCTGTTAAAATCTTTGCTAAGCGGCATAAGAGCAAGCTTTGATTTTGGGTTTTTACTTCCGGAATAATTTTTAAGAAAGTGACGAATGCAAACAGGTGATAGAGCCATGAAAACTGGTAAAAATCCACTCTTCCCGGCGCTTGTTCTTTCTATTCTTTCTTAAGGAATTTCTTTCCTGGTGAAATCGAATAAGCATTCTTTGGTTGTATTTTTTCCGCTTTTAATAAGTGATTCTTGTAACGTTCTTAAAGTTGTTTACTCAAATAAGAAAAGCAGTAGTTAGACCGGAAAAAGATAGTTTATTCCTGACAACTTGGGAGCGGGTGTATTGCTGGTTTAGTTTTCGATAAGGAGTTGGGAAAGCACGCTATTCATCCGGTGAATCGTAACGTTTTTTTGAAATTTTATAAACTAAACTTTAAAATCATGGAAACAGTTATTGCAAATCCGGTAAAAGTAAACAAGGTAAGAAAAAGCCTGTACTGGACTTTTGGACTCCTTCCAATTATTGCCGGACTTGATAAGTATTTAAACTTCCTCACCGACTGGGAAAAGTATATAAAAGCTTTTGAAGGCATCATTCCTGTTTCATTGAAAACTTTTATGATGATTGTTGGAGCGATAGAAATTATTGCCGGAATAGTAGTTTTTATTATTCCCCGTATCGGAGCTTTTATTGTAGCCCTATGGCTTGCCTGTATTGTTATCGTGCTCGTGGCAGGAATGAATTATTATGATGTAGCTGCGAGAGATTTAGTGATGGCAGTAAGTGCGTTCTGTCTTGGAAAATTATATTCTTATAAGCTAAAGGGAAATAAAGAAAAAGCGGTTTTAAAATGAACTAAAAATAAAAATTATGCGACAAGTTGATAAGGTTGGTACAATAGCGGGCAAAATCGGGAGTGCCATTGGCAAAGGATTGATAGCAGGCCTGGCCGGCACGGCTGCCATTACACTCTCAATGAAGATTGAAAGGATGATCACTAAAAAACCGACAAGCTTTGCGCCGGGAGACGCAGCATCAAAAGCGCTGGGGATAGAAGCATCCGACCGCGAACAATGGCCGAAATTTTCTAATGAAGTACACTGGACATATGGGACTATTTGGGGCATTGGCCGCGGTTTATTATCAGCAGCAGGCATGAAAGACGGACCCGCTACGGCCATCCATTTTGCTGCTATTTTTTATACAGCACTCACCATAGAACCGGACTTTGAAGTGGCGCCACCGATTAATGAATGGAGTAAAAAAGAAATCGCCGTTTTCGCATTACATCATATCATATATTCAGCGGTTGCAGGACGGGTTTTTGATGCCATCAATAAAGATGAACAGGATACAGAAATAATTCCGGAATTATTAAAAACCAAAAGTGTCTCTTCTACCATCAAACATTCAAAAGACACCAAAATAGCCCGCACTTGAATCAGAAATTTAAAAACGATAAACTGGCGCCAGGCGCGCCGGGATTACCGGCACGCTGGACTCCGGCTAGCAAATCCGGAATTGGAAAGTCAATTAACTCAGCATCCGACGTTTCATTTACGATTGGCAATGGGATCGTCAATGAAGTATTTTTCCCGAGAGAAGATATTGCCTGCATCAGGGATATTGAATTTTTAGTGACTGATGGAATCAATTTTTTCTCTGAAGAAAAAAGGGATACAAGCCATGCTATTAATTGGATGAAAGAAGGAGTGCCGGCATTTCATTTGGTAAACACCTGTAAGCAAAAAAAATATTACATAGAAAAAGAGGTGATAACCGACCCGATAAGAAACACACTGCTTCAACAAATAATTTTCAGTCCTTCGCCTGAGAATAAATCATCAACGTTAGATTTATATGTAGTTCTTTCTCCTCATATTCATAACCAGGGAGCAGGAAATGATGGCTGGGAAGGTGAATTTAAAGATATCAAAATGCTATTTGCCCGTCGTGGTGACATCACGCTGGCACTTGCCTGCTCCTGCGGTTTCTTAAAATGCTCAACTGGTTATGTGGGTAACTCAGATGGTTTTACTGATTTGAAACATCATAAAAAAATGACCTGGGAATACCCGGCAGCGCAGAATGGAAATATAGCACTTACCGGACAAATAGATCTTTCTAAAAATAACAAGATAGTATTGGCTGTTGGTTTTGGTCGAACACCTGAAGACGCAGGTAACAATGCCTGGGCAAGCATTCTTGATGGATTTGATCTGGCAAAAGAAAAATATATTTTTGAATGGGAGCGATGGCAACGCTCTTTGGCAAATGTCAAATCAGACAGAAACCGCCTTGGACGAAAATTCAGGACGAGCGCTGCTGTATTGCGTATGCACGAATCAAAAAAGTTTCCGGGAGGTATAATTGCCAGCCTTTCTATACCGTGGGGGAAAGCTAAAGGAGATGGCGAACTTGGAGGTTACCACCTCGTTTGGCCGCGCGACCTCGCGTTGAGCTCCGGCGGCTTTCTTGAATTGAAGGCAAAAGATGATGTGCTTCGCATTCTTAATTATGTTATGACAACGCAGGAAAAGGATGGGCGATGGAGCCAGAATATGTGGCTGGAAGGTGTGCCATATTGGAATGCTGTTCAGATGGACCAGGTGGCCCTTGCCATCTTACTGGTGCATTCATCATTTCAGAGAAACTTTGTTGACGAAGAGAGGTGCAGGCGGTACTGGCCCATTGTAAAAAAGGCATTACAGTACCTTGTTACGAATGGGCCTTATACCTCACAAGACAGGTGGGAAGAGGAATCGGGCTATACGCCATTTACCCTTGCTGCTGAGATCGCGGCACTGTTATCAGGAGCGTCGCTGGCAGAAGCTAATAATGAAAAAGAGATTGCGAAATACTGTTTGGAAACTGCCGATAACTGGAATGAAAATATTGAAAAATGGTTGTATGTAACCGGAACTTCAACATCAGAAGAAACAGGAGTGGAAGGATATTATATGCGCATCAATCCTTTTGATCTTTCTGCTGATGAAGTAAAAGATAAATATATCAACCTCAAAAATCATTTGGACGATGAGGGAAAAATTATGCTCGGCGAATTGATCTGTGTGGATACACTGGCCTTGGTAAGATTTGGATTGCGGGATGCTAACGATCCACGCATTTTAAATACTTTAAAAGTAATTGATGCAAAACTTAAAACTGATACTCCGTCAGGTCCTTGTTGGCATCGTTATAATAAAGATGGTTATGGAGAAGATGCGAACGGTAATCCATATGATGGACACGGCATCGGCAGAGCCTGGCCACTGTTAACCGGTGAAAGAGCGCATTATGAAATTGCTGCCGGCAATATGAATACAGCAAAAGCTTTATTAAAAACAATTGAATCATTTGCAAACAATTCTTTATTCCCTGAGCAGATATGGGATACGGCTGACATTCCTGAAAAGGGATTGTTTTTCGGAAAATATTCCGGTTCGGCAATGCCATTAACATGGGCCCATGCGGAATACATAAAATTGTGCAGTTCTATCAAAGAAAAACGAATTGTTGATATGCCGCAGTTTACCCACGAAAGATATATTAAACGAAAGGCAACTTCCCTGTATGATATATGGCGTTTTAATCATCAACAAAAATTCGTTTCCAATAAGAAAGTATTGCGTATTGAAGTAATGGCTGATGCGATCATTCATTGGACAGATGATAACTGGCAAACTGGTAATAACATACAAACAACCCCAACAGGATTGGGCATTTTTGTTGCGGATATAGTTCGAAAAAATGACGGGATCGGGGAAATAATTTTTACTTTTTATTGGAAGGATGCTAACTGTTGGGAGAATAAAAATTTTGTGGTAAAAATTAGTGATAAATGAACAAACTTATTTCTTAGCATAGCTTAAATATAATTTCAATTGTCCGTAATTCTGGACATCTTATCTAAAAATACATAGTGGTTGCCACATTGGCTGGCATTAAATGCCTGGTTCGAGGCAAACGAAGTTCTTGCAGGCAATCCAACATCGGGTGCCTGGTTATTTTCCTGCCGAGAACCGCATTTATTTCTTCGTTTACTGTTTACAGGATTATATTTGATCTCAATCTTTTTAAGTACTGTCCTAAATAAATAGTATGAGATATTACCTTTTGGTATCGATCGTTGTATTTGCGTTAGCTTCGGCGGCTGCGAATGCACAATCAATTTCTGTAAAAAATAATCCGCGATCAAAAGCAGTTGCATTTGGCAATTCCTCGCTGACGCTGGTTCTTAACTACAATCATGAATGCAGGATTTCAAAAATGGATGTAAACGGTGAAAATGTGATCGCTTCGGACGGCATTTATTCAGAAATTCAAACAAAAGAAAAAACATTTTCTACGCTGCAATTGCAGCATTCGCCAAAGGTGAAAGTTTCCACAAACACGGTAGAAGTAAGCGATATTATTTATGGAGATGATAACACGGCCGTACACGAAAACTGGAAATTCATAGTCAGTGATTCCAACATTACATGTTCCATTACCAGGACTTTTCCAAAAGCTTTCGACGCC
This sequence comes from Chitinophagaceae bacterium, assembly GCA_025933935.1. Lineage (GTDB taxonomy): Bacteria > Bacteroidota > Bacteroidia > Chitinophagales > Chitinophagaceae > Ginsengibacter. Next base: position 3,837 of record JAICYZ010000124.1, on the reverse strand, counting down.
GAATCGGTTTCTTTTCCTGCCATCGAATTCAATAATATCAATACCTGGGAAGGCGCGTTCCAGGGCTTTGGCGGCATAGCATGGTTTTATTTGTTTAATGAAAAATTAATGACGTATGGAGTTCATACGAATGAAGCTTCTTTCTGGAACAGCACTAATAATAATGGTTTACATGTTGTAGTTAATGCGCCGGGAAAGCAGGTCGCCATGAAATATTCGCGAACCGATAATGATAAACTGAATTACAGTATCGCTGTTTCGCAGAAAGAAATGGTGCCGCGTTATGATTCGGGTACGCATCGCCGCAGGTTTATCAGGAAGAAAACGGATGTCTGGGATGCATTTAAAATAATGGCCGGTACTTCTACTGAAACCATTCGTTTCTCTGCTTTCAATTATGGAAAGAAATATGCCCGCGGCGACTTTAAAGGTGTGAATGGAAAACAGGTAACTTCTGTTTTAAACACCATCGCACGGATGGGCGTGATTGACGCCAAACATTTTGGAGGCAATAGCTGGCATACGCCGTATGGGCCGATCTGCCTGCATGAACAATATATCGCGCAACTCGGCGTCGGCATCAACGATTCTCATTACCTGGACGGTTACAAGCAGTGCCTTGATTTTTATCGCGACAATGCGATTAAGCCGGACGGAAGAGTCTGGCCACGATGGGCTTACACAAATGAAGATGCCATGCCCGGCCAATTTACTGACAAAGGATTTTACGAAGCGCAATGGGGATACCTGATGGATTCCAATCCTGATTTTGTAAGCAATGTATCGGATTTGTATAATCAAACGGGTGATATTGCCTGGGTAAAAAAACAACAGCAGGCGTGTGAAAAAGCCCTGGATTATTTGTTGAAAAGAGATTCTAATGGCAACCACCTGGTAGAAATGATGAACGATAGCCACACACAAAAACGAAGCAGCGACTGGATCGACATTATTTGGGCTTCTTATGAAAATGCTTTTGTGAATGCGAAATTATACCACGCTTTAAGCCTGTGGTCTAACATTGAGCAACAATTGGGCAACAAAGAAAAAGCGTCCTATTATTCCAGCTTCGCTGAACAATTAAAAATCAGCTTTAATAAAAGCGTTCATGACGGCGGCTTTTGGGATGAGGACAAAGGTTATTACGATTACTGGCGCGATAAAGATGAGTCTGTTCACGGAGATAACCTGGTTACTCCTGTAAATTTTATGGCCATTGCTTATGGTATTTGTGATGATACAACCCGTCGCAATTCTATCCTCGAAAAGGTGGAAGCTGAGATGCAAAAAGAGAAATTATTTTTCTGGCCCATCAGTTTTTTCCCTTATAAAACGGATGAGGGAAAAGAATACCAGTTTCCGTTTCCTTATTATGAAAATGGCGACATCTTTTTATCCTGGGGAAGTGTAGCTGTTCAGGCATATGCATTATGGAAACCGGCGCTGGCTTTGCATTACATTAAAAATATTCTGAAGCAAGACAGTATAGATGGACTCGCTTTTCAGCGTTATTCACGAAAAGACCAGAGCGGCCAGGGCGATGATATTCTTTCCGGAAACAGTCTTGCTGTTGTTGGATTATATCAATCTGTTTATGGTTTCCATCCTTTGTACAACCGGTTTTATTTGGATCCTCATATTACCGGCGAGTTATCCGGCTCACGGCTTTTCTATAATTACCGGGGAGAACGGTTAACCATTGGCCTTGACACAAATTTGTATTCCGTTTCAAATAAGAGATTTACGATCAGTTCAAAAAATGATTTTGGTTTTTTTAGTGTAGGCGACACCGTTATATATTATAATGAAGACAATTCTGCTTATGCTTTGAAAGCGGTTACAAAAAATAAAAATCATCTTCATCTTCAATTCATTCAATGGAATTCAAAAGAAATCATTTGGGAACAAAGTTCTCCGGATGCATCTTTCACTGCTGCTTATTCCATTAGTCAACTTTTACCGCGCCGCACTTATTTAATTTATGGCGATGGAGTTTTATTGAAGAAAAATAAAAGCGACGGGAGCGGGAATTTGATTTTTCAACAAAGTATTTCTGACAAGAAAATAAAGATGGTTTTACAGAATTAATCCCTTTTTCTTCGAGGGGTAAACAAAGAAATAAACACGGTTTTTATTTTAATAATCGATTAACAAGTTTCACACGTTGCAATTTCCTTAATTAAACGAAGCCCTGAATTCCAGCGGCGAAGAATTGGTTTTTGATTTGAATAATTTGCTGAATGATTGCGGATATTCAAAGCCAAGTTCGTAAGCAATTTCGCTTACCGACAAATCAGTAGTTGATAATTTTTCTTTCGCCTTTTCAATGAGTTTATTGTGTATGTGTTGCTGCGTGCTTTGTCCTGTCAGTGTTTTCAATAAGCCACTTAAATAATTGGGCGATACGTTCAGGCTTTCGGCAATGTGCTGAACAGTAGGCAAGCCCTTTTTTATCAAGTTATCACTGACAAAATATTCTGTAAGAATATCTTCCATCCGTTCAAGAATTTGATGATTGGTTATTTTTCTTGTCAGAAACTGTCGGTGATAAAACCGATCAGCATAATTGAGTAACACTTCCAGTTGGGCGATAATAATATCCTGGCTGAATTTGTCGATATTGGAATGGTATTCCTGTTGAATATTTTCAATAATATTGTTCATCACAGCCTCTTCTTTTTCAGAAAGAAAGAGCGCCTCGTGTACCGCGTAATCAAAATATTCGTAGTGCTTTATATTCCTTGCCAGGCTTGTTTTCCATAAAAAATCCGGGTGAATGAGCAACATCCATCCAGACCTTTTTTCTGCTCGGTTGCTGTGATCATGTTCAATTCCGAAAACCTGGTTGGGCGAACTAAAAAACATGGTGCCTTCGTCAAAATCATATTGCTGTTGTCCGTATTTCATTTTAATAGCGCAATTCTTTTTCAGGGCAATCAGGTAAAAATCATAGACGAAAATGTGAGGGTCATTATCATCAAATTTATTAATGTCTTCCACATTGATCACGCTGATCAACGGATGTTCAGGTGGAGGCAATCCCCGGAGATGATGAAACTCACTGATCGTTTTAATTCTGTAAGGTGTTTGGTTTGCCATATATGCTCTTTTATTTTTTTATTCAAGAAATTTCATGTCCTCTTCGCTCAAATCTATTTCAGCCGCTTTTAAATTTTCTTCGAAATGATCCAGGGAAGATGTTCCTGGAATCGGTAATATCCATGGTGAGCGATGCAGCAACCACGCTAAGTTTATTTGCGCTTCGGTAGCGTCATATTTTTTTGCAATCGCTGAGATCCGGTCATCTTTTTTTGGCATTGATTGAAATAAAGAGAAGTATGGAATTAAAGGAATTTCATTTTCCTCGCAGATCGCCAGCACTTCTTCGCCGCCGCGGTTGTCTCCTCCATGTTCGAATAGTTTTGAAATACGTTGAGCGTGTCCGTACATATTTTCTACAGTAGCGATGTTTCCCATTGCCATTGCTGCTTTTAATTCATCGGGATCAACATTGCTAACTCCGACATGCAATATTTTACCTTCTTTCTGCATTTCAAACATTGCATCCATCGATTCTTTAAAGGGCACGTCACCGCCGGCGATCACCCTAAAATGAACCAGTGTGATCTGTTCTTGTTTCAGCGTCCGCAAATTGTTGTCTATGCTGCTGCGTAAATTCTCCGGCCGGTTATATGCGATCCAGCTTTTATCCGGTTTTCTTGCGCCTCCAACTTTGGTACAGATCACCAGGTCGTCCGGATAAGGATACAAAGCTTCGGCTATCAAACGGTTGGTTACATCTTCACCGTAATAGTCTGCTGTATCAATAAAATTGAT
>JAICYZ010000448.1 GCA_025933935.1 Chitinophagaceae bacterium | reverse complement strand
CCCACTCTGAAAAAAATGTACGTGTGCGTCGGTCAATCCCGGCATCAGGTATTTTCCTTTACCATCAATAACGGTAGCGCCGGAAGGAATTTTTATTTTATCTGAAGATTGAATATTTGTGATAATGCTGTTCTTGATCTCTACCGTTTGTGCAGGAACGAGTTTCTGATTTATTACGTCTACAATCGTTACGTTCGAGATATAAGTCTGGCAAAATGCGGATAACGCCAAGCAGTTAACCAGCAACAAAAGAGCGAGCTTTAATTTTATCATAACGGCGTGTGTTGAAGAGTGAAGAAAATTTTAAAGCATCAATTTACGAATATTTGTAACGGAATCAATTTTCTAATTGCTGAATATTTGGGAAAATATTGATAGGCTTAAAGTGAAAAAAGTTATTCAGAACGCTAAACTTCGAGCCAAAATGGTGACCTCCGCGAGAGCATGCTGATGTTGACCTGGAAGGAATTCGAAAGATAAGGAAGTGCGCTGTTGGCGGGGATGCGAACAGCAGCAGGGAAAATTAATTAAACCAAACCGCATACCCTTTCCTTCTCAGGTCCCAGGCAAGTTTTGCCTCCATCTTTAGCGCTTCTTCCCGGGTCATTTGCTTTAAGTTTATGTGATCGTACAGACTGGGACGCAAATAGGTGCCGTACTTTTCGACGATATTAGCGGAAATCTTATAACCTTTCTTATTTGTATAGCCAGTCTTATGTTGCCTGAAGCGTTCCGCCGGAGTCTTACTTGTCATGCCCACATAAAGACACTCAAGCACTCCATTAAACTGCGGATTGGCGGTCCGGAATTTTATGTTTTCAGTAAACACTTTTTTGGATAGTTCAATCACGTAGACCTGATATACTAATTTCGGCACAGCGCTCTTATTTTTCTTTTGTGCAAAGTAAATGCTTCAAATGCTGAAAATAAACAGCGTCAGAGATAACCGGCAACGATTTTGTAAATTATATAATGAATGGCAGTAAAACCTGGAGCAAAGAATGTGAGCTTAACCTCTTCGTCATCCATAAGCAAATAAAAATCGTTCCGCGATCAGATAACAACACCTTTCCAGAAGCTATTTTCTCTTTAAAAAAAATTAAAATTTATGAACTATTTATTAATTTACAATTAAATAAAACGGGATCTGAAAATGAAAAAACTACTCCTGCTTTTCATTATATCCGTGTTTGCACTAAAGCAGTCTCCTGCGCAACTGCAGGGCCAGCAACGCATTGATTCTTTGCTCCGTCAATTACCGCAAACAAAGGAAGATACCAACAAGGTAAAGCTGCTGATCGACCTTAGTCATTCTTTTTATTCCATTAATCCGGATGAAGGTTTAAATTATGGAAACAAGGCATTGGCGGTCGCCGAAAAACTGAACTGGAAGAAAGGAATTGCAAATGCCTGCAGAACCATTGCCGGCAATTATGGCTATGGCAAATCCGATTATCCGAAGGCGCTGGAATACGATACAAAGGCGCTCGAAGCGTTCAGAGAAATCGCCGACAAACCCGGCACAGCAAGAATACTAGGTGATATTGGCGTGCTCTATTGGTATCAATCAAATTATCCGCAAGCTTTGAAAAATTAT
>JAICYZ010000290.1 GCA_025933935.1 Chitinophagaceae bacterium | reverse complement strand
TTCATCAATATCCTGGCTAAAAAGGAGATATCGGTTGTGATTGCTTTCTTCATGTAATCTTCTTTCAATACTGCCACTTCTTGCTTGCGGTACTTCCATTACTTCCATCGGAGCGCCCCATTCTTCACCCGCGATTACGGTTCCCTCGAAACTGGCAAATCCGCACAGGTAAACGTTTTCTTCTCCATATTGCTCGCGTGCCAATTCACCGATATTCACCATTCCAGCCCGGCTCATGTCCGTTGCTCTCGCATCGCCGATGTGGGTATTATGTTCCCACACAATTCCTTTTGCCCCCGTCCCATGAAATTTCATCAAACGATCTAAAGTTTCCATCATGTGGCGATCGCGCACATTCCAGCTTTCATTGTCAAAACCAATCATGGAGCGGTAGTATTTTTCGGCATTTACCGCTATTAAGGCATTTTGTTCTGTATTAAAGCCAGCCTCACGGTCACCATCTAAAAACTGTGCTTTTAAACGAATTTCCCGCAAAAGGGACAGAACTTCATCACGGCAACCGGCATCATTTAATGTATAGCGGGCATATTGCTGTTCGTTTTCATTAAAAGGTTCAAAACAACGAATCGCTTTTTTTACAGACTGGGCCGCCTGTGGATCTTCTGTTTCCAAATAACCCATCATTGCTTTCATTGAATCCCAAAGACTGTAAACATCCAGCCCGTAAAATCCAACTTTTTTATCCGCACGCAAATTTTTGTTGAATTCCCTCATCCATTCTGCAAGTCCTGCTACTTCCCAATTACCCCACATCCAGGTAGGCCACCGGTCAAAATTTTTCAAAACATTTTCTATATCATCTCCGGCGTCTTTATATCCTTTTACATAACGATTGATCTTGTAACAATCAGGCCAGTCGCCTTCTACTGCAATAAAATTAAAGCCGTTTTCTTCGATTAATCTTTTCGAGATCTGCGCGCGCCAGGTATAAAATTCATGTGTTCCGTGTGACGCTTCACCGAGCATTACAATTGGGCGGTTTCCAATATCCTGAATCAGCGGATCTAAATCTTTAGAATTATATAATGGATACATAACTGGATTTTTTGCTAAAAAGCCACAATTTACTTGCCAAAGGAGATGTTTGAAAACCAGGAACTAAACTTATTTCTTTGTTCGCTTACGCGATTTGAATATCCAGCCTTAAAGCTTTATTCATAATGAAGCGCCTCTATCGGATCTAAACGCGATGCTTTTACAGCCGGATAATAGCCGAAAAAAATTCCGGTGATTCCACATACGGCAAAAGATATGACAATAGAAGAAACTGAAATCAGCGTAGGCCATTTTAAAAAAATACTGATTAGCTGTGATGCGCCAATTCCAAGCAATACGCCAATAATGCCGCCGATAATACTGATTACTATTGCTTCGATCAAAAACTGCATCAATATGTCAATTCCACGGGCTCCGATAGACATTCTTAAGCCGATTTCTTTGGTGCGTTCCGTTACAGATACATACATGATGTTCATAATTCCTATACCTCCGATCACTAAAGAAATAGCAGCAATTGCTGTAAGTAACACGGTCAATAACTGGCTGGTAGAACTAAATGTATTGATAAGCTCAGACATGGTACGAATCAGAAAATCATCATCATCAGACGGTTTCAGTTTATGTGATTTGCGAAGTATATTAGTGAGTTCGGCAACGGCTGAGTCGGTCGTACTTTCACTGGTGGAAGCGGCATAAATATTCTGAATATAAGGAATAGCAAGGATCCTTTGCTGAACGGTTGTATAAGGAGCGAGTATGATATCATCCTGGTCGGATCCAAATGCATTTTCTCCTTTGGCAGAAAGCACGCCGATAATAGTGAACGGAATTTTATTGAAACGGATAATTTTACCCACTGGATCTTCGCCGGGATTAAAAAGATTGTTGACAATCGTTTGACCTACTAGGCAAACTTTTGCAGCAGCAGCGATATTTTCATTATTAAAAGAAACTCCTTCTTTTAAAGACCAATCCCGGATTTTCAGATAATCGGGGCTAACTCCCATGATCTGGGTCGGCCAGTTTTTATTTCCATTGATCACCTGGCCACGCGCTGATACTGCCGGCGAAACTTCATTGATAAATTTTGATTCAGATTGTATGGCTTTTATGTCATTCAAAGTAAGTGTTTGCAAACCAGACTGATCCAAACGGGCGCCACCACCAACAGTTACGTTACTGTAGGGCCGTACGGTGATCATATTGGATCCCATACTCGAAAGTTGGGCCTGGATGCTTTGTTTAGAACCCTGGCCAATCGCAACCATTGCGATTACCGCTGCCACACCGATTATGATACCGAGCATGGTAAGCAAAGCCCGAAGTTTATTTCGCTGCAAAGCCCTAATGGCGATTTGCAAAAGATTTGTCAACTTCATTTTTTAATTATTTTACACGTTGGATCATCCTTCTATTTCCTCACTCACAGGTAATTCTGCAAGTGCTTTTTTTGCAGAACGGATATTTTCATTCCTGGCGTCCCGGATAATTCTTCCATCCCTCAATGTAATCGTTCTGCTGCTGAATGAAGCAATGTCAGGTTCATGAGTTACAAATACAATCGTTTTTCCCTGTTGGTTTAATTCCTGGATCAAAGCCATAATTTCATAAGAAGTCTTTGTATCCAAATTCCCCGTTGCTTCATCAGCGAGGATCATCACCGGATGATTGATCAGCGCTCTTGCAATCGCCACACGTTGTTGCTGTCCACCAGACATTTGATTTGGTAAATGATCTTTGCGATCCGATAATTTCACAGCTTCCAGCGACACAAGCGCTCTTTTTTCGCGTTCGCTTTTTGATACAGCCGGATTGTATAATAAAGGAAGTTCTACGTTTTCAATTGCAGAAGTGCGTGGCAATAAATTATAAGATTGAAACACAAATCCTATTTTTTCATTTCTGATTTTTGCCAGTTCGTTCCTCGATAATTTTCCGATGTTTACTCCATCCAGTAAATAAACCCCTTCCGTTGGTTTGTCAAGGCATCCTAATATATTTAAAAGCGTGGTTTTGCCGGAGCCACTTGCGCCCATGATCGTTATAAATTCGCCTTCGTCAACAGAAAAAGAAATTCCTTTAAGCGCTCTTACAATTTCTTCCCCCATTTTGAACTCGCGTTTCAGGTTTTGTATGTCAAGGATTTTTTTTGTCATCAATTCGAATGTTTAAACCTTATTTGTTACCGCTTTTACCCGATGAAGCCGATCCCTTTCCCGGAGTTTGTCTTCTCCTGGATGGCATGAAAGGGCTTTTAGCCTGCCCGGAAGCCGATTTTACTTTTTCTCCTTCCTGAACTCCATCAATCACTTCATCCTCTTTATTCAACCCCGATAACACCTGCACATGGATGTTGTCGTTCATTCCAGTCATGATTTTTCTCTCGATGATCTCATTTCCTTTTAATATCCATACCGTTTCCATTTTGGCCGGAAAAGGTGAGTCCTTTTTTTCAGATGAAGAGTCATTATTTGCCGCATAATGATTGTCGTTATGTTTTATAATTTTATATTGTTTCGTCATTGATGAATCAGGTGTGAAACTGATTGCTTTTGCCGAAATCAAATTGGCGTTGCTATCCTGCTGAAGATAAATGGTAATGTTGGCGGTCATTCCGGGTTTCAGTTTCAGGTTATTATTTTCAGCATTGATAATAGTTACATACGTTACCACATTTGCTGTTACCACCGGTTGCAATCTTACTTCCTGCACGGTCCCTTTAAATACATCATCCGGAAAAGCATCAACCGTAAAAGTGACATCCTGTCCTTTTTTTACATTGCCAATATCCGCTTCATCGACAGCTGCACGTACCTGCATTTTAGACAAATCTTTTGCTATTGAAAAAAGAGTGGGCGTGTTAAAACTGGAAGCTACCGTTTGCCCTTCGCTGACATTCCTGGAAAGTACCGTTCCATTTATTGGCGAATAGATATTCGTATAAGAGAGGTTTCTTTGCGCTGCAGCCAGGATGGCCCGCGCGCTGTTTACTGCTGCCTTCGCTGTGTTATAGGTCGATTGCGCTGTTTCAAAGTCGGCTTTGCTGATCGCTCCTACATTATATAATTTGCTTTGCCGGTCAAAATTTTGTTGCTGAAATTGTAAGTTGCTCTGCGCATTCTGCAGATTTGCCCTGTCTTGATTTACCTGGTCCGTGAGCAATGATTTATCCAGCGAAGCAAGAAGTTCTCCTTTTTTTACCGGCGAATTAAAATCCACATAAATATTTTGAATCGTGCCTGAAACCTGTGCGCCTACTGCAACAGTATCTACTGGCTGAACGGTTCCTGTAGCCGTAACACTATTCGAGATGCTTCCGGTATGCATCTGTTCTGTTTCAAATACAACTGGTTTGTCAGAGTTTCGTTTTTTTAAGAAAAAGTAAATACCGCCGGCGATTATAAGAATTAAGATGATCCAGATAATTTTTTTCATTTTATTGCTTTATAATGTTATTGGCTTACCCATATAAAATTCATAAATGCTATAACTCATGATCACATTATATTTTGCCTGAATCAGGTTTTGTTGTGCCTGAATGAATAGGTTTTTTTGAACCAAAAACTCCACCATATTCACTGCACCCAGCTTTAATTGCTCATTGGCAATGCGGTAATTCTCCTCGTTTGCCGTGAACTGCACCTGGGCCGCTTTATACTGTGCTTCGGAATTCGATACGTTTATAAGAGCTTGTTCCACTTGTTGCGATAGAACGAGTTTGGTGTTTTTCAACGCGATCTGTGATTGATCAATCGCTATTTTTGATTTTT
>JAICYZ010000346.1 GCA_025933935.1 Chitinophagaceae bacterium | reverse complement strand
CTATCCCGCTTCTTTTGTTCTTCAAAAGCCAAGTACACTCCTCCGATTTCCGGTGAACGGAACTTTACTCGTCTTTGTCGTATTTTGCCTTATACCAACTTTAATCAACTGGAAAAATTTGCTTTTTTCACTTCGTTTTCTACTAATTTTCACTTTCGTTTATTTAGGAGGAAGCCTGCTCGGGAGTGCAGGACCACGAATGTTTACTGTAATAGTCCCAATTTTATTAATTTGGATTGCCTATATTAGTGAGAGAACAATTAAAATTAAATTTAAGTTTACCAAACCTGGTTAATTTAAATTATTGTACACTTAATAAAATATTCCGAAAATGGCGGCTTTAAATGAATACATTTTGAACTGACAATAACGCCATCCTATCTAATAGTCCCAGGGAACAATACTCCACAGCCAGAATTAATACAAAAGTATTTTTTCCATTTCAACGTCATCCAAAATTATTTTTTGCACTTGCACTCATGAGCATACCTCGCCTCGTTTAAAATAGAAATCTACTCGTATCTGCTTTATCCACCTTGCTTATTTCATGACAACTTTTACTTGAAAATCTTACTAATTTTACGCTTCATTCTTGAAATAAAATTATAGTAATGGGGTAATTTCAAAATTTTCAGAGCTGTTTTGTATTTCTTATTGCCTTCACCTCCATGGATGACATTACCATTCATCTGACAAGAAGAAAAAGAATCTGAAACACAAGTAATTTGGGTAAAAGGCAAAATATCTTTTAGAGAACCATCTTTATAACAATCCTCAGCAGTTTGCTGAAGAACAGGAGGTCCTGCCAACGCTAAAACCTCATCAGTAGAATCTACAAGTGGCGTATCAATACTTATCAGGATCTCATTATTTATAAATTTAAAGCCATAATAAGATGCTTTTGACTGGTTATTATTAATATTTTCTAAACTTCTTTCCTGTTTTAAGCGTTGCAACACCCTAACAATTTTTCTCAATAATTTGGTACAATTCAGCCTGCTCATCGTCCATTTTGAGGAGTTTTGATTTTGTATGTTTGGATTCAGGAAGTGTGTACCTTATCTGATACATGTTGTGAGTTAATTCTGCAGCCTTCTTAAGAGATAAATTTGATTTTTCTTTGTATAGTATGCGTTCGAGTTCTTTATAAATGCTATATGCAGTGAACGCAATACAAATATGCGCCTCAATACGATGCCGCAATCTGTGATAAATTGGCCGTATTCTTAAATCAGTTTTTGACATCCGGAACGCTTTTTCAATATGCCAAAGATTTTTATAATTTTCAATTACTTGCTTATCCTTGATTTTAGTATTGGTGATGTAACCTTTTAAACCGTCCCACGCGTTATCCTGGTTGAACTTTTCATAATCGATTTTAATGGATATTTCACCTTCTAATTTCAAATATTTGTTGTACCCTTTGTTGTTGATGCTTGATTTAGTAAGTTTACCGGATTTGATTTGTTTCTCCAATCGCTGTAATCCTCTCTTTCGATTATGCTCATCTTTAGCGGCTCTGTGGTTTGCATAGCTAACAATAAGGCGGGTATTAGCAGACCTCTTTATTCTCAGAATATCGCCATCCATGAGTTTTTTGTCAAGTATCTGTTGCTTAATTTTTTCGGGCTCGCTTTTCAATCTTGCACCGATAATGTATTCATATTTTTTTTCCTCCAGAGCTATGATATTATCTTTGGATAGTAAGCCAGAATCGGCAACAACGATTGGTTTTTCCAGATTAAATTTTGCTGTTATTTTTTCAATAAAAGGAATCAGTGTATGCCCTTCATAAATATTTCCTTCAAAAATATCATAGCCTATTGCATAACCACCCAAGCCAACCAGCAAGCCCAAAAATATTTGTGGATTTTGATGTTTGCCATCCTTACTAAAACCTGTTTTTCGTAAATCGTCTTCATCACTTGCTTCAAAATAAAGCGTGGTCATATCATAAAATGCAATGCTTATTTTTCCATCTAAAACCTTAAGCGTATGTGCAAATACAATTTGTTCTACCTGTTCTTTTAACTTGTTATTGAGTTTATCCAAAAAACGATAAACTGCATCTTTATCAAGCATTAGACCCTGGAAGCGATACAAATATTCTATCGTCTTCAATTTGCTTAAAGGGAAGGCCAGGCGTGCAAGGACAAGGTGCCTGAATAGTTCTTCTTTAATCTCATTGAATCCAATACTGTCGTATATTTTACCGAAAATAATTTCCGGCCCTAATGTTGTGATACTTGCATTGTCAAGTGCTTCAAAAACTTGTTCAATAACCGTATCGCTTTCAGAAATAAACAATTTAGGTTGAGCGTTTAACCGTTCAATTTCCTGCTTAGCAAGAAATACGAGTTTTTGAATCTCCTGCTCATTATTAGAGCTGCCAATTGTTTTTAAAACTTTGTATTTCCCTCTCTCTTTAGATATTATCTGAATGGAAGTGCTGCCTGATCTATTCTTTAATTTTCGTAAAAACATAGCCAAAAATAGGTTTGCAACACCCATTTTCAAAACGCGATCCTGTAAAATCAAGGCTTTCAGAGGATGTTTTTAAAAAGTGCGTAAAACAGGAAAAAGCCTCAACAATTTTAGATTCCGGAATTTAAAATTGTTGAGGCTTTTATTCTATTTATTCGGGTTTAAAATCCTGGATTATTAGGCAATAAATTTGGATTAACGTCGATTTCCTGTTTAGGTACCGGGAACAGCAACTGGCTTTCGGTAAACGTAGCTCCGAAAACAGTTTTGTGGCCTACAAAATCGTCCCAATTTCCAGTTACATCATTGTGCACTTTCCTGGTTCGTAACATATCAAACCACATTTTGTTTTCAAAGCACAATTCAAAATAACGTTGCAGCCATACTTCTTTTTCGAATGCATCCATACTCATGGAACCGATTGGCGCTAAATCAGCTCTCTTCCTGATAAGATTAACATACGAAATTGCGTTTGCATCCGGGCCGCCCTCAGCCCTGTTAGAGGCTTCTGCATACATCAGGTAAACATCAGCAAGGCGATACAAAGTATAATTGAGATCAGACTTTGCCGTGTTGGTTACTGCGTTTACATCAAACCACTTATAGATGTATGTGTTTTTAAAGTGCACTATATTTCCTGTGGTAATGCTTGGATAGCTCGTATAAAAAAATTGTTTTTCCTGGACTCTTTTGTCTCCTGCAGGAAAAGATGCGATAAATTGAGGTGTCGGATAAACTGATCCATATTCATCCGCATATTTTGATATACCGGCATAATTAGGAATAGTAAGTGGGGTGAGCGGATTCGTTGATGGAACACTGGCGGCATATTGTACCTGGAAAATAAAACCACCTTTATTTTTATTCGCAGGATTAATCATATCCGTATAATTCGGAAACAGGGTGTATCCTCCATTTTGAATAACTGCAAGCGAACGTTTTGCAGATTCTGCATAATACGAATCGCCTCCGTTAATTGCAGCTCCGGCATAAGTTAGGTACACATCAGCCAGGATGGACTCTACTGCGCCCATAGACACTTTTCCTGTATGATCCTGCCATGGTAAGGTTGACTTTTCTGCAAGAAGCAGATCCGGGATAATGATACTATCATAAATCGCTTTTGCCGGCGTACGGGGTAATTT
>JAICYZ010000136.1 GCA_025933935.1 Chitinophagaceae bacterium | reverse complement strand
TTTTTATTTGAGGATACGCCTGATCAAAGCAAAGCGGTAACAGATGTGAAAGCCGATATGGAAAAGGATTCTCCAATGGACCGGTTGATTTGTGGTGATGTTGGTTTTGGAAAAACGGAAGTGGCAGTGCGCGCTGCTTTTAAAAGCAATCTGAATGGCAAACAGGCGGCTGTATTGGTTCCTACAACTATTCTTGCGTATCAGCATTATAAAACTTTCAGCGAAAGACTGAGTGATTTCCCGGTAACTGTTGATTATCTGAATCGGTTTAAAACTTCTAAAGAAAAGAAAGAGACCTTACAAAAATTAGCGGAAGGAAAGATAGATATCATCATAGGAACGCATGCTTTATTAGGCAAAGAAGTCAAATTCAAAGATCTCGGATTGATGGTAATTGATGAAGAGCAAAAATTTGGTGTTTCGGCGAAAGAAAAATTAAAACAAATTCGCACCACGGTCGATTCATTGACCTTAACGGCAACCCCCATTCCAAGAACTTTGCAATTTAGTTTGATGGGAGCGCGCGACCTCAGCATTATCAATACACCGCCTCCAAACCGCCAGCCAATTCAAACTGAAGTGCATGTTTTTAACCAGGATTTCATTCGCGATGCGATTTATTATGAAGTGGAAAGAGGCGGCCAGGTTTTCTTTATTCACAATCGTGTAAACGGTTTGCTTGAAATGAAAAATCTGATCCAGGGATTATGTCCTGATTTGAGTATTGCCTATGCTCACGGACAATTGGAAGGCGCAAAACTTGAAGAAACAATTCTTGATTTTATTGATCATAAATATGATGTCTTAATTTGTACAAATATTGTAGAAAGCGGTGTGGATATTCCGAATGTAAACACCATCATTGTAAATAATGCGCATCATTTTGGGTTGAGCGATTTGCACCAGCTTCGTGGAAGAGTGGGAAGAAGTAATAAGAAAGCATTTTGTTATCTACTCGCTCCGCCAATGAGCACATTAACTGCCGACAGCAGAAAAAGATTGAACACTTTAGAACAGTACAGTGATCTTGGAAGCGGCTTCCAGATTGCCATGCGCGATTTGGATATTCGTGGCGCGGGCAATATGCTGGGGGGCGAGCAAAGCGGATTTATTGCAGAAATTGGTTTTGAAATGTATCAGAAAATCCTTGATGAAGCAGTGCGTGAATTGAAGCGGAATGAATTCAGGGAAGTGTTTAAAGAAGAAATTCAAAAGCAGGATGACTACGTTTCTGATTGCACCATTGATACCGATCTGGAAATTCTTATTCCTGATGAATATGTAGAAAGCATCACTGAAAGATTGACTCTTTACTCAAGATTAGACAATTGCGAAACAGAAAAAGAACTGGAAGATTTGCATAAAGAAATGATCGATCGTTTTGGTCCTGTTCCGCCGCAGGTAGAAGATCTTTTCACCACGGTAAGATGCCGAAAAATAGCTGTCGAACTTGGCTTTGAGAAAATCATTTTAAAAAATGAAAACCTCAAGTGCTTCTTCGTTGGCAACCCCGAATCACCTTATTTCAGCAGCAAAACTTTTGAAGGAATTTTACATTTTATTCAAACACAAACCAATAAAGCCAAATTAAAACAGGTGGGCAAAAACGGAATATTAGTTGTTCAGGACATTGGAAGCATGAAAGATTTGTACCGGTTTTTGAAACAAATGGAAGTGAACGTGTTAATGGAAGAAGTGATTTAATTGAATTTCGTTTATACATTACCGTTATAAATCGTCATTTTCCTTCAACACCTTTTCGATCCTTTCATGCACCGTTTCATAATCTGTATATCCTTCAGAGACTTTATAAAATTTGGTATCGGTTAGTTGAATAAACACCGCCGGGAAGCCCGTTACATTCAATTGCCGGCAAACTTCAAATTCATAATACGCCTGCTCTTTGTATTCTTCGTCATATAGTTTTTCATAAAATTCTTCAGCAGGAATGTTGTATTTATCCAACAATAAGCGATACGCTTCATCATCAGTAAGATCCCTGCCTTCGAAATGAAGCGCGAATTGCAAATCGGCTGCGAAACTTATTTGGTTATCAGGATAATAATCTTTGAACACGCACAGTGCAATCGCAGGCTTTTCTGAATTGGGAAACCAATCACTTGCATCCGGATGTTTGATGTGCCAGAGGTAATCTTCGCCAAATTTTATTCCTGTTACTTCTTCCACCCGTTTATAAGCGCTTTCAATATATTTTGCGGTAGCGCCAATGGCAACCGGTTCTTCCGGCAAAATCATTCCACCTGAAAGCACTTCAAATTCCAATACATTTTTGTATTCCGAATACGCCGTTTTCATTACCTCGCTGAAGCCATAGCACCAACCACAATAGGCATCGTAACAATACACAACTCTTTTCATTTTCACTTTTTATTAAAGATACAGTGAAAGTTCGTTTTCCTTATTAACAGCATTCAAAAGATAAAAGAAATATACATTTCTGAAAATGCGAATCTTGCTTATTTGTGTGTTTACTGCTTGCCGTTTTTAACCGAAATTATTTCGGAAATTTCAACTTTTAGCTAAATATTTTAGTGTTGATAAATTTTAAATTCTATATTTGCACAACCAGATAACTTTACAACAAACAATCTCATTTAATACAATTTTATGGCAGCAAATAACACAGATAAAAACGCTGAAAAATTAAAAGCGTTAAAACTAACTATTGATAAAATCGACAAGGATTTTGGAAAAGGAAGTGTCATGATGATGAACGAGCGTTCGCAGGAACCACACGAAGTGATTTCTACCGGCTCCGTTGGATTGGACGTGGCTCTCGGCATCGGCGGCCTTCCGAAAGGAAGAGTGGTAGAAATTTATGGACCGGAATCTTCAGGAAAAACAACGCTTGCCATTCATGTAATTGCCGAAGCACAGAAAAAAGGTGGCATGTGCGCCATTATTGATGCTGAGCATGCTTTCGATAGTGCCTATGCAAGAAAATTAGGTGTGGATGTGGATAATCTTTTGATAAGTCAGCCGGATTATGGCGAACAGGGTTTGGAGATCGCCGATCGCTTAATTCTTTCAGGAGCTTTAGATGTGGTTGTAATAGATTCCGTTGCAGCATTGGTTCCCAAAGGAGAACTGGAAGGAGAAATGGGCGATAGCAAAATGGGGTTGCAGGCCCGTTTGATGAGCCAGGCGTTGAGAAAATTAACGGCGACTATCAGCAAAACAAATTGCTGCTGCATTTTTATCAATCAGCTGCGCGATAAGATTGGCGTTATGTTTGGAAACCCTGAAACAACTACAGGTGGAAATGCATTAAAATTTTATTCGTCTGTAAGACTGGATATTCGCCGCATGGCGCAAATAAAAGATGGCGATCAGTCAGTGGGCAACAGGGTAAAAGTAAAAGTGGTGAAAAATAAAATGGCGCCGCCTTTCCGGGTTGCTGAATTCGACATCATCTTCGGCGGTGGCATTTCCAAAGTGGGCGAGATAATTGACATGGGCGTTGATTTAGGAATTGTACAAAAAAGCGGAAGCTGGTTTGCCTATGATACAACCAAGCTTGGCCAGGGACGTGAAGCAGTAAAGCAACTTTTAATCGATAATCCTGATCTGGCAAAAGAAATAGAGGCCAAAATAAGAGCGAAAATTGCCGAAGGAATTGCAGTATAAAAAGATATTTTTTGTTTTAGAAAAAAGGCAGCCAATTTTTTGTGCTGCCTTTTTTTATTATTTTTTTAAGAAGAACAAAAATTAAAATCACGAATTCGAATGAAATTTACACCGCGCACTTTTCATGATAATTAATCAGTTCAATCGGCGTTTTTTCAAATTCATAACCTGAATAATGAAGCACAATATCATCCAAAACTTCTAAGATTTCATCCACTTCTTTTAGCGTTACTAATTTGCCTCGATATTCTTTTATGTTTGGCATTCCTTTTAAATAATTGGTATAATGCCTCCGCATTTCATTGATACCTACAACCGGCCCTTTCCATTCTACCGATTTTATTAAATGCTTTTGACAAACCGCTACTCTTTCTTCAATCGTAGGAGCAGGAAGAATTTCACCGGTTTTTACAAAATGAGTGATCTCATTAAAAATCCAGGGATATCCGATCGCAGCGCGGCCGATCATTATGCCATCAACGCCATATTTATTTTTATATTCTAATGCTTTTTGCGGAGAATCAATATCGCCATTTCCAAAAATTGGAATGGTAATTCTTGGATTTTCTTTCACTTTTGCAATCAGTTCCCATGCGGCACTTCCTTTATACATTTGCACTCTTGTACGACCATGAATTGACAAAGCCTGGATTCCTACATCCTGCAAGCGTTCCGCAACTTCTTCAATGTTCTTTGTGTCCTCATCCCAACCCAATCTTGTTTTTACTGTAACCGGCAATGACGTACTTTTTACCACCGCATCCGTCAGGCGAATCATCAATGGAACATCTTTTAAAACACCAGCGCCGGCGCCACGGCAGGCAACTTTTTTTACCGGGCAACCAAAATTGATATCCAATAAATCCGGATTCGTCGCGTCTACAATTTTGGCTGCGAGCGACAAACTTTCTTCATCGCCTCCAAAGATCTGAATGCCTACCGGTTTTTCGTAATCGAAAATGTCTAATTTTTTTCTGCTTTTAATGGCATCACGAATCAATCCTTCACTGCTGATAAATTCTGTGTACATCAGATGGGCACCATTATCTTTGCACACTGCGCGAAATGGCGGATCACTTACGTCTTCCATGGGCGCAAGCAATAAAGGAAATTCAGGAAGTTGTATGTTGCCTATTTTAATCATTTACGGTTGAAGATTCAAAGTTGAAGGTTACACATTGAATTTTACACTTTGAATTTTTCGGCGGTAAATTTACGACCTTAAAAATTGAGAATATAATGATTGACAGAAATTCAAGAAATATTAGCTTTTCCGGGCAGTTGGCAATTTTGCTGGGGCTTATCGCTGCAGGTCTTGTTATTGGTGGGTTTGTTTCTGCCGGGCTTTGGGCAGCTATGACCGGAAGACCACTTCTGGCGATGGCAACGGATATCCTGAACCCTAAATATTACAATGCGGTTATGTGGATCCAGGCGATTTCCACTTTCTTTATGTTTTTTTTGCCTGTGTATTTTTTCGCGCTTATTTGCTACCGCAATCCTTCAAAATTTATGGGTTTCAATACGAATTTTAATGCCAGACAGGTTTTGCTAGTAATTGTAATTCTCATTTTCACTTTTCCACTTTCAGGCGCCCTGGCGGAATTAAATAAAATGATTCCTATTCCAAAAAACTGGGAAGTTTATTTTAAAGCAAAAGAAGCGGAGCGCGCTGCGCAGGAAGCGGCCCTTATTAACATCAATACTTTTTCACGTTATATTCTTTCGATGATCATTATCGCTTTACTTCCGGCAATTTTTGAAGAAGTTTGTTTTCGGGGCGGCATTCAAAATATTCTGATGAGGTGGTTCAAAGGTCCGTGGATTGCGATCATTTTGACAGCAATTATTTTCAGCGCCGTTCATATTTCGTATTATGGATTTTTGGTGCGATTTGCCTTGGGCGTTGCACTAGGCCTGGTTTTTTATTATAGCGGTAGTTTGTGGCTTAACATTCTTTTTCATTTTTTGTTTAACGGAATCCAGGTTACAGCCATGTATATTACGACGATACAAGGCGCAAAAACTTCAAAAGATATTGAAGAAAATTTTCCTATTTGGGCAGGAATTATCGCACTTGTATTCATCATTTATGCGTTTATTTATTTTCGGAGAATATCTTTGCTGCAGCAGGAAAAATATGTAATGCCTGAAGAAGATCCGAACGATTTTCACAACTGGATCACTAAAGAATCTTAAAACCGCGAAATGGTCTTTGACACCAAAACTTTTAAAACACGTTCACTCACGGCAATCATTTTTGCGATTGCAATGCTTATCGGGTTGTTGTGGAATCAATGGAGCTTTATTATTCTATTTACCATCATTCATTTTGGATGCTGGTACGAATTTATAAAGCTTTTAAAGAAAATTGACCCGTTAAATTATAAACTGAAAAGCTTGCTTGGCCTGCTTTACATCACACTTCCAATTGTTTTAATGATCATTATCAGAACAAATAATTTTAATGGTTTGAATGATAATTTTTTAAAAGTGGTTCCGTGCGGTATTGTTTTTTCTATCTGGATAAATGATACGATGGCGTACGTTGTCGGTTCTTTTATTGGCAAAACACCTTTGTCATCCATTTCACCAAAAAAAACACGTGAAGGAACGATTGGTGGATTAATTCTGTGTGTAATTGTTATTACTTTGATCGGATATTTTACGAAATTTTATTCGGTGATTGATTGGATTTTCATCAGTTTTCTTTGCGCCGTTTTTGGTACGCTCGGCGATTTATTGGAAAGTAAATTAAAGAGAATGGCAAATGTAAAGGATAGTGGTACGCTGATGCCTGGCCACGGAGGTTTTTTAGATCGTTTTGATTCCATGCTCGTTGCCATTCCTTTCGTATTTGTTTATTATTCTTTATTCATCAGGTAAAGAAATAAAAGGCTTCATCTCCCTCTCAATTTTTATATTTGTAATTAAATTTAGTTGATGAATATTCATAAGGAGGGCTACCGAACGATTGCCTTGTGTGCATTGATTTTCGGAGCCATTAATATTATTTTCTTCTTTTTCTTTAGTGCTACAATGCCAATAGTGGCCTGGATTGTATTTAGCGTTAGCCTTATAATGCTGCTGTTTATTATTTCGTTTTTCCGCTCTCCGAAAAGAAATTTTACGGTTGCTCATCACCAGGTAATTTGTCCGGCAGACGGCAAGGTAGTGGTGATAGAAGAGATGACGGACATAGAATATTTTAAAGATAAAAGATTGCAGGTTTCTATATTTATGAGCCCGGCAAATGTGCATATCAACCGAATTCCGATGTCAGGAAAAGTGCAATACAGCCAGTATCACAAAGGAAAATACCTGGTGGCCTGGAGCCCAAAATCATCTACAGAAAATGAACGGCATTCGGTAGTCATAAAAAGCGATAGCGCGGAAATTTTAGTAAAACAAATAGCCGGCGCTCTTGCGAAACGGATTGTAAATTATCTGAAAGTCGGGCAAAAAGTGGAGCAGGGCAGCGAAATGGGCTTTATAAAATTTGGTAGCCGCGTTGATGTTCTTCTTCCGGTGGGAACAGAATTAAATGTAAAATTAAATCAGCAGGTAAAAGGTGGCGTAACGGTTTTGGCAACCATTGATACGTTAATCCCTGTGGAAGAACAAACTTTTCAGGAAGAAGAAAAATAGATTTTTGTTTCCAGTAAATAAAGAAATAAGCAATATTTCTATTTTCTTTGAGGAGCCAAATTGGCGCTTCAAGTGATATGGTTACAGATATTTTGCAAAGCAAACGAATTGCACTTAAGCATTAAGTTTAATTTTAAAATTTAACCTTCAAATATTTTTTATGCCATCAGAATATTTAGAAAGCGTAATAAAAAGATTTCTTGTTTATAAAGCACTTGGCGATAAAACAATGGAACAATTGGATGAAGAAAATCTGTTCTGGCAATACAATGATGCCAGCAACAGCATCGCCATCATTGTTCAGCACTTGTGGGGAAATATGCTTTCGCGCTGGACCAATTTTCTAACAGAAGATGGTGAAAAAGAATGGCGCGAACGCGATGCTGAATTTGAAAAAGTAATCAACACAAAAGAAGAATTAATCATTAAATGGGATGAGGGTTGGGACTGTCTTTTTGCAGCATTAAAATCCTTAACACACGATGATCTGAATAAAACCATTTACATCAGAAAGGAGCCACTGACTGTCATTGATGCGATAAACAGGCAACTGGCGCATTATTCTTATCATGTCGGGCAAATGGTTTATATCGGTAAGATGCAACTGAATGATCGTTGGATTTCTTTATCCATCCCGAAAGGAAATTCAAAAGAATATAATGATAAAATGATGGGAGCTTAATTAGTGAATTATTGCTTTGAAAGATGTTCTGATAAACCAAGAAATACTGCAGATTTCTGTTTTGTTTGTAAACTTCTAAGTTCGAAAATTATAGAATACGTTCCAATTCTTTCAAATGTCGAATGATATAAGTTGGCTCTTCGCCGCAGGCTGCATTGATGTGATTTACAAAAACTGAATCCATTCCGGCATTCTTTGCTCCCAGAATATCGGCATTCAGGTTGTCACCGATCATAATACTTTCCTCGATTTTCCCATTTGCTTTTTTCACTGCATATTCGAAAATTTCTTTTTTAGGTTTTACAGAATTGGAAATTTCCGAGGTAATGATATTCTTAAAATATTTAGTTAGTCCTGAACTTTCTAATTTTATTCTTTGTGTTTTTTCAAACCCGTTAGTAATCAGGTGAAGTGCATATTTTTTTTCTGTCAAATAGTTTAAAATTTCAAAAGTGTATTCAAACACTTTCTTTTTTGTCGGAAGGACTTCCAGGAAATATTCACTCATGTCTTTCGCAAGTTCTTCGTCAGCTATTTGAAAATCAAGCAGGGTGCGCCACATTCTTCTCCATTTCAATTCTTCGGTAGTGATGTATCCCTTTTCAAATCTGCTCCATAACATTAGATTGTGATTCAGATAAATTGAATAAAACTTGTTAAATGGACCAATAGCTTTCGCTTCCAGCTGGAAAAAATCATACAATTCGGCAAGCGATTCTTCTGCGTTTGCATCGAAATCCCAGAGCGTATGATCAAGATCAAAAAAAAGATGTTGGTATTTCAAAGTTGTATTTTTAAAATTGTCGGCTTTAGAATTTAGATTTGCTGTATTACAAAAACAACGAATTAAAATGAAAAATATTGTAATTACCGGCGGAAGCAAAGGTATGGGAAAAGCAATGGGAGAGAAGTTTGCAGCCGCAAAAAATAACATTTTCATTTGTTCCAGGAATAAAAAAGAACTGGCAAAAACAGCCGGTGAAATCAATGAAAAATATGCCGGTTCTGTTGAATATTTTAGTTCGGATCTTTCTGTTAAAAACGAAGTTTTAAAATTTGCGGACTGGCTTTTAAAAAAAAATATGCCAATTGATGTTCTCATCAACAATGCCGGCAGCTTCGTTCCTGGAAGTGTTTATGATGAGCCTGAAGGAAATCTTGAAAAGATGATGGACGTGAATTTTTTCAGTGCCTATCATTTAACGCGGGCATTGCTTCCAAATATGATGAAAAACAAATCGGGTCATATTTTCAACATCTCTTCTATTGCCGCTTTGA
Source organism: Chitinophagaceae bacterium (assembly GCA_025933935.1). GTDB lineage: Bacteria > Bacteroidota > Bacteroidia > Chitinophagales > Chitinophagaceae > Ginsengibacter. The sequence goes on along the minus strand of JAICYZ010000136.1, from coordinate 959 downwards.
AAGCATACAACAATGGAGGTTCCTACAGCATCAGCAAATTTGCAATGATGGGTTTCAGCATCAATCTGAGAGAAGAAATGAAGCCATTCAATATAAAAGTTACCACTGTTTATCCGGGCGCTGTTTATACATCCTCCTGGGAAGGCGCCGGTGTTTTACCGGAAAGAATTATGGAAGCAGATGATATTGCAAATATGATATTTGCCGCATCTTCCTTATCGCCTCAGGCATGTGTTGAAGACATTGTCATCAGGCCATTATTGGGCGATCTTCCTTAAAAGTTTTTTAACAGCGAGCCATTCTATTAACCTTTTTTTAAATTCAATTACGAGTATTTTTGTAACTCATCTTTTCTGAAGAAATGATTACATTTTTACCAGCTTGTTTAAAAAAATTTTCCGCCTTATTTATTTTTGTTGCGGCAATTTTTGTGGTTCAATCTTCTTTTGCCCAGGTAAAATTTTCGGTAGTTTGTCCTGATAAAAAAATCGGGAAAAATGATCAGCTTCAGATTCAGTTTAAAGTAGAAGGTGCATCGAATGTTGATAATATCACGCCGCCTTCTTTTAATAATTTTACAATTGTTTCGGGCCCTAATCAACAGAGAAGCGTTACAAACATCAATGGAAAAATAAACCAATCCGTTTCTATTGGTTTTTCATTACAACCTATATCTACCGGCAAATTTACCATCGGCTCCGCAACTGCTGCCGCCGATGGAAACAATTATAAGACTGATCCAATAACCATTCAAGTTGTTCCCGGCTCCGTGGTTCAGCAAAATAACAGCAATCAAAATTCATCGCCCTTTCCCAATTTGAATTTTGATTTTCCTCCGGCTCCCGTCACCCATCAATTTGATGATTACATTTTAAAACCGGGAGAAAATGTTGCTGAAAAAATCAAGAAAAATATTTTCCTAAAATTAGATGTCGATAAAAAAACCTGTTATGTAGGTG
>JAICYZ010000425.1 GCA_025933935.1 Chitinophagaceae bacterium | reverse complement strand
TTAGCAAAACAATCCCGAAAATCAGATAACTCCATTCTGTTGCTGTCATTGTTGTTATTAAAATTGCAATAAAAACTGAAAAATAAGCAATTATGAATTTACAGGCTGATTCACCTGTTGAAAATTATAAAAGCATTTGAACAGTAGAAGAAGAAATAATCAGAATTCTTATTATTGGTTCTGTGAAAGAAAGTTTGAAAAGAAGTAATTGATTTATTTAAATTTCTTGCAGCAAATGAAGAAATACTATCAATTCTTATTTTATTTTTCCAAAACAAATATCCGTATTATTCCTTCCTTTGTTGACAAAGTTCATACCTTAAACAACAGGTTTTGTGTATCTTCTTTTCCTCGCCCATTGATATATCAATCCAAAAATGACGATGAAAAATACAGGTAGCAACAAATTCAATATTTCCCAGAAACCTCTTTGTTCACTTGTTTTTTTAGGATCCAATAATCGAAGCTTATAATCTTTTGATTTTGCCTCGCTCAACCCTTCATTGTTTACAAGATATTCCAAACAATTTTCAACAAACTGCCGGTTGGCAAACTGGTATTCATACTGTGTGCCCACAGTATAAGAATTAACGCCCATTGGCAAAAGTTGTCCTTTATAAACACCATTTAAAACAATATCGCCATCTGAAACAATGATCATTTTATTGTCTTTTATATTTTCGGCTTGAAAAGGTGTGCCATAAAAACTTAAAGAATCCATTTCTTCGCGGCTTACCCGATTTTTATATAAAGAAGTAAATTTTCCTTCCAGCAAAACACCGGCAATCAGATCTTTTTTGTTGAAAGCGGCATCAACAGGAGCGTTTCGGTTTTCTGCCCCACTGATCAACGCGGGAGTTTCGATCGTTCTTGAATTTGCAGATGAACTTAACAAAATTGTTTTTTTAATTCCCGGAGCGCTTACCGTATCAATTGTATTTACAAATTTCCCTTCAACCAAACCAAGATTTTTATTAATGACGCTGTTTTGTTTCGATTCAAATAATGGAAAATAATTCCAGTGTAAAAATTCAAACTGATCTTTTCCATTTACACTAAAAGGTAAAAAATCACATTGCAAATCCATTAAAAGATCAGGATTAATACGTACGCCATATTTAAAGAACAAATCCTGAAGATTCAGATTGCGATCATACGCAATGACTTCATTTTTCATTTGCAAACTATCTGCTTCCGCATTCAACCTGTCTATGAAACAAAGCAACTTTCCTCCATGCATCACATACTGATCTATTTTTAATTTTTCAGCATCTGTAAATTCAAGCGTCGGTTTTACAATCATCAGTAATTTAAAAGTATCCGGAATAACCGGTTCCTTTTCCAAATCCAGCATGAACAAGTTGTAATTCTTTTTCAAAACATTTTCAACCAGGTCATAAATATTTGGGCCGGTAGGTTCTCCATTTCCAACAGCATAAGCAACCATTGGCTTTATGTTTTCGGTAATTTTCGCTATCGCATTTGCAAAATTAAATTCAAGTAAAGCCTCTGCACTGTTCAGTTCCGGCGGTGTTATAAAAGTATTGGAACCGGAATATAAATTTACGGATTGAAGTTTATTTTGATAATTTACAATAGCCGCTGGATAAATATACTGCGATTGTTCACCTTCTTTTAACTGCACTTTTAAATTGATAGGAACGATTCCCAACGAAGAAAGTGTGTCTGCATAAGTTTTTTCAGTTCCGGGGATTTTTTCATCGGCAGAAATAATTTTGTAATGAATATTGCCGTTAGAATATTCTTTAAATTCCTGCAGAAGATCTTGTGCAGAAAGAGACAATTTTTTAAATCCGGCAGGAATATCTCCTCTTAAAAAAATATTGATTTCCATTTTTTCATCAATATTCTTCAGGATTTTTTTTACCGGAGTTGAGATCGTAAATCTTTTTTCGTTGGTAAGATCAATACGTTGATGAAAAACAGAAGCGAGATAATTGATCAGGATAATCCCCACAATTATTATAAGCCACCACCCTTTTTTATTTAAAGAAAATTTCATTTTTTGATGGTCTTATTTTTTGTTTAGTTTTTTTTGTGTAGCAAAAAGAAAAAGAAAAATAACGCTGAGAAAATATATAAG
>JAICYZ010000380.1 GCA_025933935.1 Chitinophagaceae bacterium | reverse complement strand
GTAAACCCTTATTGCATGAAGGCGCTGAAGTGGAAAGATGGCAAGGGCGATATCGTAAAAGACTTTGTGGATGCGTGCAGAAAATACAATATTAAACCCGGCATTTATCTCGGCATCCGCTGGAATTCTTTTTTCGGAGTTCATGATTTTAAAGTGAACGGTGAAGGCCGGCAGCAAAAAGAACGTCAGCAGTATTACAATGCCATGGTAGAAGGAATGGTAAAAGAAATATGCACCCGGTATGGACCGTTGTTTGAGATTTGGTTTGATGGTGGCGCAGGTAATCCGTTAAAAGGAGCGCCGGACGTGTTGCCGATTGTAGAGAAATATCAACCCAACGCTTTGTTTTATTGGAATGCGCAACGCGCTGATGCGCGCTGGGGAGGTTCTGAAACCGGAACGGTTGGTTATCCTTGCTGGACTACTTTTCCTTATCGAAGTACCTCGTCAGAAGAATATCCACAAATCAATTTGAATGATAATTATTTGCTGAAACATGGCGACAGCGGTGGCAAATACTGGATGCCTGCGATGGCAGATGCACCCCTTCGCGGCTACAATGGGCGCCATGAGTGGTTTTGGGAACCAGGCGACGAGTCCCATATTTTTCCTGTAGAGGATTTGGTAAATATGTATTATCAATCTGTAGGAAGAAATGCTACATTGATTCTTGGATTAACACCGGATAATACAGGATCAATACCAGGTGCAGATGCCGATACTTTAAAGAGCTTTGGAGAAGAAATTGAAAATCGTTTTAACCATCCAATTGCAGAAACTAATGGTAAGGGAAATCCTTTATTCATCAAACTTAAAAAGGCAACAGATATAAACCAGGTAATTATCCGCGAAGATATTTCCAAAGGCGAGCGAATCAGGAAATATAAAGTGGAAGGATTGGTAAATAGAAAATGGAAACTTCTGTGCAGCGGTTCATCAGTGGGAAATAAACGGATACAAATGTTTAAAAAAATTACTTCAAAAAAAATCCGGTTAACAATTACAGAATCAGTTGCTCAACCGCAGATTTCTTCTTTCGAACTTTTTAATGTAGCCTTTGACAACACCATAAGAAATTAGAAAAATATGAAAATGCTTAAACTCTTTGTCCTCCTGGCTTTCATGCTTGTGTCGTTTACAGTAAAAGCACAAAAAAGGCCGAATATTATTTTCTTCCTTGTAGATGATATGGGCTGGCAGGATACGTCTGTTCCTTTCTGGGACAGCACCACTGCGCAGAACCATAAATTTCATACACCGAATATGGAAAGGCTTGCAAAAGAGTCGATGAAATTTACGAATGCCTATGCAAATTCTATTTGTACGCCTTCAAGAGTAAGTTTAATGACAGGAATGAACGCGGCACGGCATAGAGTTACGAACTGGACGGCTTTTAAAAACCAGAAAGTAGATGCGATGGATAGCGTGCTTAGCGTACCCGATTGGAATGTAAATGGATTATCTCCCGTACCGGGCGATTCAAAGAGCGTGTATGCAACACCGTTAGCTCAAATTTTAAAAGACAATGGCTACTATACCATTCAATGTGGTAAAGCGCATTTTGGCGCTTATAAAACCATTGGCGCTAATCCATTGAATCTGGGTTTTGTAAAAAATATTGGTGGCAGCGCCGCAGGAAATCCCGCTTCTTATCTTGCTGAAGATGATTTTGGTTACGACCCGAATCATTTCCGTTTGCAGGCCGATATTCCAAATATGCAGCAGTATTGGAAAACACCTACATTTCTTACAGAAGACTTAACCAAAGAAGCAATGCTGGCAATGGATACAGCCCGAATGAAAAAGAAACCATTTTTTCTTTACATGGCTCATTATGCCGTGCATCTTCCTTACAATGCAGACAAAAGGTTTGTTCAAAAATATTTAGACGCGGGATATACAAAGCGTGAAGCCGCCTATTGCGCTCTGGTAGAAGGGATGGATTATAGTCTTGGCGAGTTGATGAATTACTTAGAGAAAAATGATTTGACGAAAAATACCATCATCATTTTCATGTCGGATAACGGTGGCTATTCTCATCCGCCGAGAGAGGGAAAAGACAACACACAAAATTATCCGCTTCGCGGTGGCAAAGGCTCTTTGTATGAAGGCGGAGTAAGGGAGCCGATGATGGTGAAATGGAATGGTATAACAAAGCCGGGAAGTATCAACAATCAATACATGGTTATCCAGGATTTTTATCCCACTCTTTTGGATATGGCCGGTATTAAAAATTATAAATCCGTTCAGACAATTGATGGCAAAAGTATCGTCCCTTATTTGAAAAATCCTGGCTTGAAAGACAGCACCCGTTCCATCATTTGGAATTATCCTAACAACTGGGCCGGCGGCGACTTTGGTGAAGACAATTCTTTTCTTGCTTCTATTAGAAAGGGCAATTGGAAATTGATTTACTTTGAAAAATACGGAAGGCTTGAATTGTATAATGTGAAAAACGACATCAAAGAGCAACATGATTTGTCAAAACAATTTCCGGAGAAAACAAAAGAGCTTGCGCGTCTGTTAACGCAAAAATTAAAATCATATAAAGCGCAAATGCCTTTCTATAAATCAAACGGGAAGCAGGTGCCATGGCCGGATGAAATTAAATAGATGTGATTAAACCTATTCAATTTTATAAAAAAAAGATTCAGAATGAAAAAAACTTTGACCCTTCTTGTTGCCATGATTTCCGGCGCCTCTGTTTTTGCACAAAGGGATACCATTTCTTTAAATCAAAGCTGGTTATTCTCCATCAATACAAGCAATGAACAGCAGGTAAAACCTTCCTTTGCGAAAGCCGGAGTTGTTAATATTCCTCATACCTGGAATGTGCAAAAAGGAACCGAAATGTATTATGGCTGGGGCTATTATCAAAAGACTTTTAAGGTTCCGGCTGATTGGAAAAATAAAAATGTTGTACTGGAATTTGGCGCTGTAAATCACACGGCTTTTATTT
>JAICYZ010000064.1 GCA_025933935.1 Chitinophagaceae bacterium | reverse complement strand
TGGGAATGCCATAGCCATTCACTTCCCAGGTGGCAGGGACTTTAAAATCAGGCCAATGGCTGTCATCATAATTTATTTTCCAAAATTCAAAAGGGCGGTCAGAAGGCTTATCCACCCATTTAAATTTCCAATTGCCATTTAATGACTGAAAATTTTTTGATTGTTCTTTATCATCTTTCAACGCCAGTTGTTTAGTTTCAAAAGCAAAATAAGTAGCGTGCATCGGTTCACGATTGTATTCGTTTGTCAGCTCATTTTCCCAAAAGGCTGGTGGTTCTTCTGATTGAGCCATCAAATTTCCAAGAGATAAAAATAGAATCGCAGAGAACAATAATTTTTTCACCGGTTTTTATTTAGTTTAAGAAATAGTTTTATCGTGCTTTAAAGTATCAACTAAAAGCCTTCATCTGATGACGATGAAGGTATTGAAAAAAATTTCTGATTTGCTTTTAATGCGCCTCTATGCTGATTGAAACAGGAGACATTCCTGCAGATGTCGCTGTTAATTTAACTGTGCCTGATGAAGTTCCTGATTTAATAATTACCATGCATTTGCCACGCCATGCCTTTCGTTGGGGCTCCTGGTAGCTTTCAAGACTTATCGGATTTGCATTTCCTACTCCGGCTATTGTGCCCGGACCCACTATCTCAAATTTCACCAGGTTTTCTGCCGTTGGATTCAGGTTGCCTTTCGCGTCTAACAGTTCAACCGTCACGTAGCTTAAGTCCTCGTTATTCGCTTTGATCGTCGAACGGTCTGCCGTCAATTTTATCTTTTCAGGAGTTGAAGCAGTAGTTAATTGAGCAGAGTTGATTATTTTATTGTTAGCATCATAGCCTACTGCCTTTAATTCTCCTTTCTGATAAGGCACTTTCCAGGAAGCCATATATTTTGTGGAACGATTCGTTGTTTTTGTGCCCAATGATTTTCCATTCAGAAATAATTCTACGCGCGAACAAGAAGAATAAACGGTTACTTCAATTGCCTTGTTCTCGTAGCCTTCCCAGTTCCAGTTGCTTTGAGCATCCAGCCAGTTCCATTTGGACCACGATTCTTTCTCAGGGTTTTCAGGAAATGAAGGCACCGGAGGTGTTACAAAAAGAGATAATTGATCTTTTTTCCAAAGCGCATCTCTGTAATAAGATTGTGGACGCTTCCAGCCACAAATGTCTATATCGCCACAATACGCCAGGTTCCAGGGGAAAAATTTCTGTTTCTGAAAATAACCAAGCCATCCGATACTTGCTTCTCCAATGTAATCATAAGCAGTCCATACAAAGTCGCCAATCACGTATGGGTGATCGAGAACTTTCATCCAGCTGTCAAAAGCTTCAAGCGGAAAAGATTCTGTACCAACCATAATTCTTCCAGGCACTCTTTTATGATCTTTTGCGTAAACATCGTTTGAAGGATCTCCACTGGCCGCATAATTATAGCCTGCCACGTCCAATTGAGCAAAGTATGGATCCTTATCTTCCTTTAAATCATTTACGGCAGAAGTGATTGCCCTTGTAGTGTCCAGGCTTTCAATATAATCGACCAGCAATTTCGCAGTCGCCACTCCTTCCGCAGAAGCCCGTTCAGGAATCTCGTTTCCAATGCTCCACATGATAATTGAGGGATGATTTCTGTCTCTTAAAACCATGCTTTCCACATCTTTTTTCCACCACTCTTTAAAATACAAATGATAATCATAAGGATTTTTTCCATAGTTCCAGCAATCGAATGCCTCATCCATCACAAGCATTCCGAGCCGGTCACAGGCGTCTAAAAATGCACGACTTGGTGGGTTGTGACTACATCTTATTGCATTGAATCCACTGGCTTTTAATAATTCTACTTTTCTTTCTTCTGCCCTATCGTATTGTTTTGAGCCAAGCGGTCCATTATCATTATGAAAGCATCCGCCTTTCAGTTTCAGTGTTTTCCCATTCAATCGAAAACCATTGTTTACATCGAATGAAATGGTTCTGATGCCAAAACTATTGGTATCAGAACTGACCAAATGATCATTTTTATAAACAGAAGTTATTGCTTTATATAATACCGGAGATTCGCAAGACCACAACTGAGGATTTTTGATAGAAGCATTTTGGTTGAATTCATAAGATTTACCGACAAGCAATGTGCTTTTTGCTTCATTTGCAGCAGCTACTTCAGTTCCGGCAGGATTTATAAACGTAGTTACAACGCGAATCGCTTGCGGTTGATTTGTTTCATTCACTACATTTGATTTGCAGTTAATTGTTGCTTCGCTGGAATTAACTTTTGGAGTTGTAATAAAGATTCCCCATTGTGAAACATGCACGGGATCCATCTTTTTAAGCCATACATGACGATAAATGCCGGATCCTGAATACCAGCGGCTATTTTGTCCTTCATTTTTTACTTCAACAGCAATTACATTGGAAGAATCATATTTCAAATAGTCGGTCAAATCAAATATAAAACTGGTATAGCCATAAGGATGGTTTCCAAGATGATGCCCGTTGATCCATACATCGGCATTCATATATACACCATCGAATTGGATAAATATTTTTTTGCCTTTGTCTTCTGCCGGAATAAGAAATGCTTTACGATACCATCCGGTGCCTCCTGTTGTAAATCCGCCGCTTACCTGGCTGATTGCGTACTCATTAAAAGGAGAATGCGTTCCTTTCAAATCTTCGATACTCCAATCATGAGGAAGGTCAATTTTTCTCCACGACGAATCATTAAACGCAGGTTGCTCTGCTCCCTGCGCGGCTCCTAAAAGAAAGGTCCAGTTGTTATCAATTTGGATTGTCTTGTTTTGTTGAGCATAAATACTTTCAGCAGTAAGCAGCAAACAAACAAATAATGTCAATTTTGTTTTCATGTTTCAATGTTGAAATGTAAGAAAATGTGAAGCATTTGAATGGTCAATTTCCCGTCATGATGAATTCAACTGTAATTGCATTTTCTTCACTCGGTCCTCTAATTTTTCTGAAGAAAGATCTTCTCTCATACTATCCACTTTTATCGGGAAACAAAAAGGCGTCAATCTTCGCGGATAAGTAATAACGATTTTACTTTTTTGAATTCTTTCAAGCATGTCACGCAATCGTTGTTCTTCCATTTGTTGCTCCATTACTTCATTGTAAGCCTGTCGTAGCAATAAATTTTGTGGCTCATATTCGGAGAAAACATTGAACAATAAAGAAGCAGAAGACTGCAAATGCCTTGCTTTTTTTTGCTCTCCCGGGAAGCCTTGAAATATTAATCCGCCAATTACAGCAATGTCTCTAAATTTCCTTTTTGCCATTTCAACACTGTTCAAACTTCGCTGAATATCTTCAAGCAAATTCTCCGGAGAAAAAAGTTCATAAGCGTTACTGTCATCTACGGGTATTGCTTGGTCGCTTAATAATTCAAAGCCATAATCATTCATGGCAAACGAAAAAGTAATCGGAGTAATGCGACTGATGCGATAAGCGAGAACCGCTGCCATGGCTTCGTGCACCAATCTTCCTTCAAACGGAAATACAAAAAGATGAAAGCCATCTTTGGTTTCGATTTGTTCTATTAGTAGTTCATTTTTTTTTGGAATATGAGAAAGATATTCCTGCAATTCGAAAAGAGGTTTTAGAATTTCCAGCTCTTCTTCTTTTTTAAATCTTAATTTATCATTTTCAATTTCCAATCCCGCTTCATCAAATTTTTTTCGAAGCATAAAACCCAAATTCGCTGAAAGCGGCATTCTTCCTCCCTGCCAGCTTGGTATTCTTGATTTTTTTGCGTTTGATTTTTTCACAATGCACGTCATATCTTTTATCATCACAAACTCAAGCGTTCTTCCGGCTAAAGTAAAGACGTCTCCGGGCTTCATTCCTGCGATAAACCATTCTTCAATAACGCCGACAAAACCACCACTCATAAATTTCACTTTCATCATCGGGTCGCTCACGATCGTTCCAATATGCATGCGGTGCCTCATTGCAATTCTTCGGCTGTTTATTTTGTAAAGGCCGTTCTCAATTTCTATTTTTTTATAATCGTCATATTGCTGTAAAGCAATGCCACCAAAGGTTATAAAGTGTAAGATTTGTTGCCATTCGTCCTCCGTTATCTCGCGATAACAAAAAGTAGATTTGATTTCTTTGTAAATTTCTTCAGGATAAAAGCCATCAGAAATCGCCAGCGTACTTAAATATTGAATGAGTACGTCGTAACATAAAATGCGTGGCTCGCGACTTTCAATTAATTTATTTTCTGTTGCTTCTTTTAATGCTGCTGCTTCAATTAATTCCAATGAATGAGTTGGAAGGAAATAAATTTTACTTACTTCGCCAGGTCCATGTCCGCTTCGTCCGGCTCTTTGTAAAAACCGGGCCACACCTTTTGGAGAACCGACCTGGATAACTGTTTCAACAGGACGAAAGTCTACTCCAAGATCAAGGCTGGCGGTGCATACAACTGCTTTTAGTTTTCCGGAATGTAAATTTTCTTCAACCCAAAAACGAAGATCCTGTTCGATGCTTCCATGATGTAAAGCAATTGCTCCGGCAAGTTCAGGGCTGGCGTTCAACAATGCCTGGTACCACATTTCACTCATGCCCCGCGTATTAATGAAAATAAGGGTAGTCCTGCTTTTCATGATAATCGGAATCACTTTTTCAACAAGCCTGATTCCTAGATGACCAGCCCACGGATACTTTTCAATTTCATCGGGAAAGATGGATTCTATTTCGATGCGTTTGTCAATAGCTGCGGTAACGGTTTTAAAATCTTTTTTCTTTAATCCAACTTGCGACAGCGGAGAAAGTAAAACTTCCTGCGCCTGTTCCAGATTTCCGATTGTTGCACTGATGCCCCATACATTCAAGTCTGAAATAGATTTACCAATATTTGTTTGTTTGCTTCCGTCTCTTCTTGAGCCGATAATTCTTGATAATGCAAGTTCCACCTGTACTCCACGCTTGCTTCCCAGCAATTCATGCCATTCATCGACGGCAATAATTTTTAAAGTCTTAAAAAAATCAGGATAATTTTTTTGGGCTAATAAAAGATGCAGGCTTTCCGGAGTGATGATAAGTACTTCAGGAATTTGTCTTTTTTGTTTTGCCCGATCACTCAAACTCGTGTCACCATTGCGAATGCCTACTTTCCAATTCATTCCTAATTCTGCAATCACTTCTTCCATGGCTCTTCCAATATCTTTTGCCAGTGCACGCAAAGGAGTGATCCATAAAAGCTGTAATCCGTTTTTATTTTTCGTTTGATAATTGTTTGGATTCGAATTAATGAAAGAAATGATGGCGCCAAGAAAGACAGAAAATGTTTTTCCGCAACCAGTCGGAGCATTTACCAATCCGGATTTATTATCAATGATGTGTTGCCATGTTTCTTCCTGGAAAGAAAACGGAATAAAATCTTTTGCAGCAAGCCATTTGCTGATTACTTTAAAGCCTTTTGTATTTTTTAATTCAACTTTAGTCATTCAACAATCAACAATAAAACAATCAACAATAATTCAATAATAAAATAATAAAATAATTCAATAATTACTTCCCATACAATTTCAGCATCTGTTTCAAATCGTCCAACGTATTAATTTCATCAACAGTTTTATCTTTTCTCCAGCGGTTCATTCTTGGAAAACGCAAAGCCACACCGCTTTTGTGGCGATTACTTGCAGCGATTCCTTCAAAGGCGATTTCAAAAACCAATTCAGGTTTTACGGTTCTCACGGGCCCAAATTTTTCAATGGAATTTCTTTTTACAAAATAATCTATCTGTGCAAATTCCTTATCTGTAAGACCGGAATAAGCTTTTGTAAAAGTGATTAGCTCCTCGCCATCCTTCACTGCGAAGGTATAATCTGTATAAAGATTACTTCTCCTTCCGCTTCCCTTTGCAGCATATACCATTACGCAATCAATAGTAAGGGGATCAATTTTCCACTTCCACCAATCCCCTCTTTTTCTGCCTGTTTTATAAACAGAATGTTTCCTTTTCAACATAATTCCTTCGCTGTTTTTGTCCCTGGATGTTTTTCTTAATGCTGCCAATTCATCCCATGAATTAAAATTAATCTTCTCAGAAATTTGAATGGATTTATTTTGAAAAGAAGAAATAATTTCTTCGAGTTTTTGTCGTCTTTCAGTCAAAGGTTTTTCACGCCAGTCTTCATAGTTATATTCCAAAAGATCATAAGCAAAAAAACAGATTGGCGCTTCCTGCAATTGTTTCTTTGAAATATTTTTTCTTCCGATTCTCCTTTGCAACACCGCGAAGGGCAACGGTTTACCATCCAGTGCCGGAATTATTTCGCCGTCTAAAACAATTCCATCCGGTAATAAATCTTTTAAAATAAAATATTCCGGAAATTTTTCTGTCATCAGTTCCTCACCTCTGCTCCACACGAATAATTCCTTATTTCTTTTGATCATTTGCCCACGAATTCCATCCCATTTCCATTCCGCTTGCCAAAGGTCCGGCTCTCCCAAATTTTCAACTACATCATCAATTGCATAAGCAAGATAAAAAGGATAAGGTTTTGAAAAGTCAGCAAGGGAAGTACTTTCGCCGAGCAATTCATGGAAGCTTGTAGTAGTAGGATCCCAGTTTCCACTGATCCTATGCGCAATTACTGATGAAGAAAGATCGACGGTTTTTGCAAGTGCATTTACGATCGTTTTTTGCGAAACGCCAACGCGGAAGCTGCCGGTGATCAATTTATTAAATACAAACTTTTCTTTTGAATTCATTTGTTGCCAGCTCTCAACAATGAACTTCTTTTTCACGCTTTCATTTTCTTTTTCAATCTGAATAAATTTTTCTAAATAAAAACAAAGGTTTTCATTTTGACGATTTATTACTTCCACCTCGGAAAGCAGCAGCGCAAGTGTTTCGGAAAAATCACCGACGGTTGAATGACATTCAGTAAAAAGCCAATCAGGAATGCCAATGATCTCTAAACACCATTCGCGCATGAGCCTTGAATTAACAGCACGCCTCGGCCTTCGTCCACTGAAGATAGCAATTACCCATACTTTATCTGCATCAGGAGCTGTAGCAAAATAATCAACGAGGGATTGAAGTTTATCGTTTGTTTTTGTAGATGAACTTAATTCAGTCACTAATTCTGCAAACATTTGCAAGCCTGATATTTCATTGGATTTTTCTATGGCAACATGATTATTCATACATTTTCTGCTTCTTCGTTTTTGATTTCCAGCGGGGAATTCGTTTCCTCATCTTCATCTCCAAATTGTGTTTTTACTTCTGCGGAAATTGCAACGTTTTTTTCATTCAGATAACGACTAAAGGCTGCCTGGAAACCATGCGTTACAAAAACTTTTTCTGCGCCTGTTTCTTTCACTGTGGTTATTAATGAATTCCAGTCTGCGTGATCGCTTAATGCAAATCCGGCGTCGACATTTCTTCTTCGTGCATTTCCTCTTACCTGCATCCAGCCGCTGCACACCCCGATGGAATAAGGATAAAATTTTTTCATCCAGGATGTTCCTTCAGCACCGGGAGGGGCTATGACCACCGTTTCCTTCAAAAGCTCTTTTGGAGTTTCAGGAGTGATCCTTACAACCGGGTTTAATTTCCAACCGGCATCAATAAATGTTTGTTGCATGTTGTAAATAGCGCCGTGTGCAAAAATGGTTTGCGTTGTTTCTTTTATCGCCTGTAATACACGTTGCGACTTGCCTAGGCTGTATGCAATCAGTATACTTGCTTTGCCATTCTCTTTATTTTTAGTGATCCAGTTAATGATGTCACTATAAATTTCCTGTTGTGGCTTCCATTGAAAAATCGGTAACCCAAAAGTTGATTCAGTAATAAAAACATTACATTTTACCGGCTCAAATTTTCCACTAATGCCATCATCCTCTCTTTTGTAATCGCCACTTACCACCCAAACCTCATTCTGATACTCAAGACGAATTTGTGAAGATCCGATGATATGTCCGGCTGGATGAAATGAAACTTTTACTCCATTCATAAAAATCGTTTCGTTCCATTCCACTGTTTGATAATGGTTATGTCCTAATCGCAATTGAAGGATCGGTTTTGCGAATTTATGACACAGGTAAAATCGATTTCCATATTTTGCATGATCACTGTGTGCATGGGTGATCAAAGCTCTTTCAACAGGCTGCCACGGATCAATATAGAAGTTGCCCGCTTCGCAAAAAAGCCCTTTATCAGTAAAGGAAATCAGATTAGCCATTTATTAAAATTACAAATTAGCGATTGAAATTTCGCTGGCATTTTTTCAAGAAAGTAATAACTACCAACCGATTATTAAATTATCCAAAGCTTCTTCTTGCAGCAAAAGAACAAATAAGCCCTTTTCTTATTCTAATAAAAATGACGTTTATTTATTTTTATCTTCAGCTTAATTTATAACGATCCTCAAGAGTACAGAAGAATTTAAAAATCTGGCTTTGTCTTTCAGCGGAGCCTTGGCTCAACCCCATTTTGACAGGACTGCCTTTAAGGTGGAAGGTAAAAGAATATTTGCAACTCTTCATGAAAAAAGTGAATCCGCCAATATCGTATTATCACCTGAGGAACAGCAAATTTTTTGCACGTTGGATAAAGCTATCTACCCAGTTGCGAACAAATGGGGCATCGGCGGATGGACCACTTTTGAGCTTAAAAAAGTGGAACTCGCTGTAGTGTTGGAAGCGCTGAGTAGTGCCTGTGAGGAGGTGATCAAAAGGAATTAAATGATAATTATTATAACCATCTGCTTGTGTAATATTTTGTATGCCTCCATAAATTTTATTACGGTCTTACCATCACGGTTTTCATATTTTTCCGATTTGCGAAAGAACTATCAAAATTATTGCAATAACTGCCAACACCAAACCGGCTATATTTTTTTTGGACAGTTTTTCCTTGAAATAAAAGGCGCCGGCCAAAGTCCCCAACAGGATCACGCCGAAATTCATGGTTGCAAAAACCGTGGTTGGGTTTTTCGCAAAAGATTGATGTGCCTTTAGATAAAAATAGATGTTTAGAAAATTAAAGAGTCCGAGCAAAAGACCATAAAAAACCGCGTTTTTTTGGATGACGAATTTCTTTTTTAAAAAAGAAACAATGGTGATAAGTGAAGCAAAAATAAAGCAACCACAAAAAATATAAAATAGTGCAACGGTATAGGGAACGTTTTTTTGTAAAGCCACTTGTTTAAATAGAACATCGATAATGCCATAACCTAAAAACACAAAGAATAAATAAACAGGATTATTTGCGGCTGACTTTCGCTCTTTATTTAAAATGAAAAAAAGTGCGATAAAACCAGTGATGATTCCAATCCATCTGGATGCAGGAATCATCTCCTTAAAAATCCAGTAAGAACACGCTATAGGTATTACTAGCGAGATGCGCTGGGCGATGTCGGTTTTTATAATTCCCGAATGCCGTATGGAAAGGGTCAATAAAATAAATACCAGCGGCAGTAATACAGAAAGTGAAATCGTATAAGGATTGTAAGCAGCGTCGCTAAAATGAATTTCAGGACGAAAACACACATAAGCTGCAACAATGGCAAATAAATAATTAATGGTGATCAGAAAAATGTTTATGGATGTTTTTGCTTTGATATATTTAAATAAAACACCTACAGAAACACTGCAAAGAATACTAATAATTAAATTGATCATCTATTACATACGCTTTATAAAGGCCACGAATGTAGATGATTATAGAGAATTCAGTGTCCAATGCTTTTAGAATGATCAATATCATTTTTATTTCTGTTTCTCATCAATTTGGTCAGCTGCACATCAATTTATCTTTATCAAAAAATGAATACCATGTTTGGCAAGCTAAATAGTGAACAGATAGAAAAGGTAATTGCAGATAATTTTATTGGAAGATTAGGTTGTCATGCGAATAGCAAAACGTATGTGGTTCCCATCAGCTATGCTTATGATGGCCAATTTATTTATGCCCGTACTTTTGAGGGTTTGAAAATTTCAATGATGAGAAAGAATCCTAAAGTTTGCTTTCAAATCGATGAGATGGAAAATATGGCCAACTGGAAATCGGTAGTTACGTGGGGAACATTTGAAGAGCTTACGAATGAAAAAGACAGAAATGAAGGACTGGAAAAATTGGTTTCACGAATGTTGCCGGAAATAGCAAGTGAAACGGTAAAACTTTCGCCTCAATGGCCTTTCCCTACCGAAGATTTTTCAAAAATAAAAGGAATTATTTTCCGAATCCGGCTCACAGAAAAAACAGGAAGATTCGAAACGATGGATTCCATGTCGAAAGTTCACAGCCTTTAGTTTCATAAAATCATAGCAGCTTTTATCGGAAAGTTTGTAATTCTCTCCTAACTTTTACCGTTGGTTTTAATACTCAGTAGAGTAATAACAGTACAAATGACCGTAATGACATTAAAAGCCGGAATGATAAAAATTGCCGGAATTACATTGTAATGCAGCATTTTCATCGCCAGGATTTTAGAAGATAATGCAGTCATCAAAAGTGATAAAAACACAAAATATATTGGAGCAAATAAGTACCCCAGTGAGTTTCTCCTGATTAATAAAATGCCGGAAATTACTCCTGCAGGCAAAAGGATTCCAAGATCCAGTCCTTGCACAATGAGTGTTGTATAATGTTCTACTTGTAGAGGAATAATCGTTCCGTTCAGTAGCGGAGGAACTACGATACTCAGCCACATCAAACCGATTGCTGTTGAGTTAAAAATAAGAAATCCGCCGGTTATTTTTACCGGTGCAAAGGTTTTGAACCGATCAGATAAACTGGCTGAATGCATTGATAGAACGACTAAAATAAAACTGTAAAAAGAGGCACCCATTAAAATCACGTAAGGCAAAAACATGAAATTATACATGCCCATTACTGTATAAAACAAATAAGTTACTAAAAAATAGCCAAGCGTTCCTGCAACCAAATATTTTCCTCTCAGCGATCCTTTATATGCTTTGAAAAATGAAATGATTAACAACGGAATCGCAAGCAATAAGGTAACATAATCTTGTGCAATGCCCTGTGGCGCTACTTCTGCAGACATGTCTTTATATAAGCCTTTACCATAGATCATTACCGTTTTCCCACGAATAGACGTGTATTTATATTGTCCGTTGCCATCGTTGGAAAAAATACCGGTCATCGTTGCTGTTATTGCAAGCATTACAATTAGTGGAATGAGAATGGCCAGGGGGTTTCTATAAAAATCGTATGGTTGATTCATTTGTTTTTTTTTATAAACATTTATAACTCGCGGGAACCACGCTACAAAAAATATCACATGCGCGAACATGATCCAACCGGGTTATAAAGTGCAAAAGAAATTATTTGGGGTTCAAAACAGAATGATTTCAATCAGCGCGACAGATGCAATTCCTCATTTTTATTCAAATTTTTCAAAGGCAGTTTTGTAAAACAACATGTTGTTTTTAAACGCTTAAAGCAATGAAGCATCTGATTAGAAAATACAATATTCCCGGCCCGCGATATACCAGTTATCCAACCGTTCCTTATTGGGATGACGAAAGTTTTTCTCAGGGTCAATGGCAGAAATCATTTATAAAAAGTTTTGAAGAAAGCAATGATAAGAGCGGCATCAGTTTGTACATCCATTTGCCTTTTTGCGAGAGCCTCTGTACTTTTTGCGCCTGTCATAAACGAATTACCAAACAACATTCTGTTGAACGGCCTTACCTGGAAGCAGTATTAAAAGAATGGCAAATTTATACCGATGTGTTGGGCAACAAACCTGTTATCAGTGAATTGCATTTGGGAGGAGGAACGCCTACTTTTTTCAGTCCCGATAATTTAAAGTTTTTGATAGAAGAAATCTTATCAAAAGCAATTTTGGCTGAGTATCCTGAATTTAGTTTTGAAGGGCATCCGAACAACACTACCAGCGAACACCTTGAAGTTTTAAAACAACTCGGTTTTACAAGAGTGAGTTTTGGCGTCCAGGATTACGATTCAAAAGTACAATCTGCGATCCATAGGATCCAGCCGTTTGAAAATGTTCAGAAAGTAACAGTTGCCGCACGGGATGCAGGATATAAAAGTATCAGCCACGACCTTATTTTTGGTTTGCCTTTTCAAACCTGGGCAACGATGCGTGAAACGATTCAGAAAACAAAGTCTTTGATGCCGGACAGGATTGCGTTTTATTCTTATGCTCATGTTCCTTGGATCAAAGGAACAGGTCAGAGAGGTTTTGACGAAAGAGACCTTCCTTCTGCTGAAGAAAAAAGAGCACTTTATGAGAATGGAAAGGAATTATTATCAGAAATGGGATATGTAGAAATAGGAATGGATCATTTTGCTTTGCCGACGGATAGTTTGTACAAATCTATGCAGCAGAAAAAAATTCACCGGAATTTTATGGGGTACACTTCCTCTTCTACGCAACTAATGATTGGCTTGGGAATGTCGGCTATCAGCGATAGCTGGTATGCTTTTGCCCAGAATGAAAAATCCGTTGAAGAATATATTCGCAAAATCGAACAAGGTATTTTACCTCTCATCCGCGGTCATGTTTTAAATCAAGAAGACCTTGTGATACGTCGTCATATCCTGAACCTCATGTGTCTTTTAGAAACCAGCTGGGAGGACGAAAAAATGAATTTACCTCAAATGGAGGAAATAGTCTTGCGGTTGAACGAGATGGAAAAGGATGGCTTAGTTGAGTTGGAAAACAAACACCTGAAAGTAACAGAAAAAGGGGGAGCTTTTGTGCGAAATATTGCGATGGCTTTTGATTTGCGGCTGTTGCGCAGCAAACCTGATTCACGCATTTTTTCTATGACCGTTTAATTGTGGTCTTGAATTTCCTGAGCAAGATATCTTAGGTCAACTTGCTCAAAGCGCTTCTCAGTTTCTGCAGCATTTCAGCAATTTCTTCTTTTTTACAAGTGCCGACACTCAGCCGGTACCAGTCGGACTCTTTCGGTGCGCCAAATGCATAAAACGGCACTACAGCCAGTTTTGCTTCATCCAAAATATAAGAAGTAACCTCTGCCTGTGTTGAAAGCAAATTGCCGTTATTTGTTGTTTTGCCGACAAGATTCAGTTGAATCGTAAGATAAATAGCAGCTTGTGGCGCGCACGCATCTACCGGATATCCTTCAGATCTTAGTTTTTGAAATCCCTCATAAATTAATTGCAATCTTTCTGAAAGTTCATTTTTATAATGATCCAGGTATTCATCGATCGCCTCATTTTGTAATAAAAATTTTGCCGTAGCGTGTTCTTCTGCCATCGGGCTCCACGCGCCTATGTGACTGTTAATCGCTTTCATTTTTGATAAAACATGTTCAGGTCCCAATGCCCATCCAACACGAACGCCGGTGGCTGCAAACGCCTTGCTTATTCCATCAATAAAAATAGTGTAATCTTTCATTTCAGGGCGAAGACTTACAGGATTATAATGAACTGTATCTCCAAACGTAAGCATCCAGTACATTTGGTCATACATAACATACAATTTCTTTTCATCATCATCCCGGCTGATATTTTCTTCCAAAACCATATCGCAGATTTTTTCCAGTTCTTCTTTTTTGAAAACCGTACCCGTTGGATTCAATGGAGAACATAACGCAATCAATACAGCATCTTTAAGATGTGGTTTTATATCTTCAGCCGTAGGCATAAAATTATTTTCTCGTGTTGCCTGGATCACTTCATGTTGACCTTCCGTAAAGTGAACGTAATGATTGTTATTCCAACTGGGAACTGCATAAATCACTTTATCACCTTTGTCTACCAGGGCCCGGTATAAAGTATAAATGAGCGGTCGCCCGCCAGCGGCAATCAGAATTTCATTTGTCTTAAAATCGAGTCCTTCCCGTTCTTTGATGAATGTTGAAACAGATTGGCGTAAAGCAAGAATTCCATCAGCAGGAGGATAAGTAGTAAACTTGTTCCTGTAAGCTTCCACAATCTCGTTTTCTAATTTCTTAGGGATAGGAAATATTGAAGAATCAAAATCACCAATGGTAAAATTGTAAATTTTTTCGCCGCTTTTTATTTTTTCTTTTATCTCCCCTCCAAGACGTACAATTTCACTGCCTATCAGCGTTTCAGCAAGGTGGCTTAGTTTGCCAAAAGCCCTTTTTATGGTTGTATAAATTTGGATAACAAAATGTTTTTAGAATCTAAAAATAAACTGAAATAGTAGCTTCCTTTTCAATTTTTAGTATTCGATCTACTACAAAGTACTTATAATTTTTTTAAAAACTCTTCCAGACCTTCAACTATTTTAATTGCTACCTCCTGCCGGAACCTGGGATTCAGGATCTTCTTCTCATCTTTTTTATTACTCAGAAAAGCCACTTCTACCAAACAATTAGGATAGTCAGTAGGGCCATTTAATGAAAAATTAAAACTACCCACATTGCCAAATTCATATAGTCCAAGTTGCAACATCGATTTTAAAATTTCCTCGCTCAAAGGACGAAAACCAATATAACGATAGTAAGTACTGACACCGCTGGTTGTATCTTGTGAAGAAGAATTTAGATGAATGCTGATGAGCAAATCCGGATTTTTCTGCTCCAAAAACTGTATCCTTTCAAACATGCTAAGCGTGGTGTCTTTGGTGCGCGTCATTACCACTTTTGCTTTTTTCTTTATCAATTGTTTTTGGAGTTCTTTTGCAATCAATAAAGTATAATCTTTCTCTTTTATTTGGGAAGTAACGCCTGTAGCGCCGGTATTTTCACCGCCGTGGCCTGCATCAACGGCGATGGTTAAATGGCTTAAATTTAAGACCGCCGGCTGACGTTTAATCCTGATCGTCAATTTATTATTTTCTGAATAATAGATGCGGTATCCCCAGTTTTGAGAATGTTTTAATTCAATAATCACGCGCATTACATCGTCTTCCGGTTGTTCATACCACGCGTTTTTTATTCCTTTTGCAGTAGAAAGTTGTGTGATCCAGTTGGTATTGCTTACCGCACCAAAAATATCGACAACGATCCTGGAAGGATTGATCTTCATCTCACTTGTGTAGGGTAATTTTTGGTCGAGTGAGATGATCACATAATCATAGAGAGAATCTCCATAAACCTTCCAGCTATTGGTGAGATGTTGCTTCTCTTCTATAGGCAATGTTTTAGTTACCTTCTCTTTTTCTATCCAGGCAGAGTGGAATTGTGAGAGCTGCACTTTATAATTATTTTTGGAGCTATCAGTTACTTTAAGTACAATATTGCTGTCGAGAAAAGTCATTTTTGCACCTCCAAGCCGATCTTCTCCCAAACCATATTTTAAAAATGGCAAAGAATCCTTTGTTTTTACATAAAAAAAATCCGGATTTTTCATCTGTGCGCAGGCGAATAAAGACGAAAAGAGAAAAAAAGCAGTTAAATATTTTTTCATAAAAATTGAAAATAGAAAAATAATAGAAAGCTTCTAAGGTAATGGATAAGTGTTTAAAAAGCAAAATACCTATTTGAAGTATTTGTTGCTTTACTGGTGGTAAGTGTGGTAGTCCCGACAAGAATCGAACTTGTATCTAAAGTTTAGGAAACTTCTATTCTATCCATTGAACTACGGGACCAATTCAATTTGAAAGGTGGGCAAAATTAATGGAAATTATTTAAGAGACCACGGCTTGTTCCACTTTTGTCATTGAATTCATACAGGTTTGATAGAATTTTTAAGAAACAGTCTTCCTGCTGCAGATTTAAAATATTTTTCTCGTTTTATTGCTTCTTCTTTTGTTGGGAATTGTTCAAAGTAAACAATTTTAAAAGGAAGATATGGCTTTATAGAAATTGTCATGCCAGAATTATGTTGTTGTAGCCGATTTTGTAAATCTTTACAATAACCTTTGTAATAGTAATCACAAGCAATTGATTTTATCATATAAGCATAAAACATGTATTTTTCTTTGATTATTTAACAGAAATTATCAACAAACAAGAATCGAACTTGTATCTAAAGTTTAGGGAACTTCTATTCCATCCCCGTCCGACGGTGTCAGCCAGGCGGGCATTGAACTACGGGACCAATTCCTATTAAAGGTCGGCAAAATTAATGGAAATTCTTTAAGTAAAGGCTGTTTATGAAGCCAGAAATATGTTTTTCATTGTTAATGATCACACT